>JAUZQA010000628.1 GCA_030705665.1 Bacillota bacterium | reverse complement strand
ATTTGACGAGCTGGGTGCCGGAACAGATCCTCAAGAAGGAGCAGCACTGGCGATCTCGATTTTGGACGAAACTCATAACAGAGGTGCAAGAGTGATTGCCACCACCCATTACCCAGAATTAAAGGCATATGGTTATAATCGTGAGGGTGTAATGAATGCCAGCGTCGAGTTTAATGTCGAAACATTAAGCCCAACCTACAAACTTTTATTAGGGGTGCCCGGCAGGAGTAATGCATTTGAAATCTCTAAACGATTAGGATTAAATGAAAGAGTAATTGATGCCGCCCGTTCTTATGTAAGTTCCGAAACGAACAAAATTGATAATATGATTTCTGCCTTGGAGGAGAGTAAGAGAAAAGCTGAAAGCGAGCATGCGGAAGCTTTGGCCTATTTAAAACAGGCAGAAAAACTTCATCAGGACCTTCAAAAGGAAATGATCGAATTTTATAACCATAAAGACTCCCTTTATGAAAAAGCAGCTGATAAGGCTGAGGACATTGTGGAGCAAGCAAAGGCGGAAGCAGAAAAAATTATTCATGATCTTCGTAAAATGAGAATCGAAAAACATGCCGATGTAAAAGAACATGAGCTAATTGAGGCGAAGAAGCGACTGCAGGAAGCAGCACCTAAAATTGAAAAAACAAACAAAGCTCATCAAAGGAAGGAAAGGAAACATACTTTCACACCTGGAGATGAAGTGAAGGTTCTTACATTTGATCAAAAAGGAATCTTAATTGAAAAAAATTCAAGTGATGAATGGCAAGTACAAATTGGGATTCTTAAAATGAAAGTTAAGGAAAAGGATTTAGAGTATATTAGTACTCCTAAGCCCGTCGAGACAAAGCCAATGGCCATCGTCAGAGGAAGAGACTCTCATGTGAATCTGGAATTGGATCTCCGCGGTGAGCGTTACGAAGAAGCACTCCTTAGAGTTGAAAAATATGTGGATGATGCCTTGTTGGCTGGATATCCGAGGGTTTCAATTATCCATGGGAAGGGCACAGGAGCTCTTAGGCAGGGTGTCCAGGAATATTTGAAAAACCACCGCTCCGTCAAAAAAATCCGCTTTGGAGATGCAGGAGAGGGCGGGACAGGAGTGACCGTTGTTGAATTTAAATAGTTCCTTAATGGGAGCTGCTGTAAGCAAACTATTTTAGAAATTGGGCAAGGCATTTTGAAGGGGAGAAATAGGTTGGAAAAATTAGCAAAGGTCCTCTTGGGCTTATGTGGGTTATTTTTAATTATTGGTCTAATCTATATCATGTTTTTTAGTTAAGGGAAAACCATTCCTGCTTTTTGCAGGAATGGTTTTTTTAACATGCCTATATTATAATAATAGATATTTAGAATTTTGTGAATATTTTCTGAAGGAGGATTGTGATGACCGAGTTCAAACCATGGCTTTCGCACTACCCACAGGAAATTCCAGCAACTTTAGAGTATCCGCCGGAACCAGTCCAACAGTATTTAGTCCATGCAGCTAAGAGGTTCCCGAATAAAACAGCGATTCATTTTATGGGAAAAGAACTTACCTATCAAAAAGTTTATGATGCGTCAGTTACTTTAGCGAGCTATTTACAGGCCTTGGGAATAACAAAAGGTGATCGTGTATCTATTATGCTTCCGAATTCTCCACAATCAGTTATCAGCTATTTTGCTATTTTATTTGCAGGTGGTATTGTCGTACAGACAAACCCTCTTTATACAGAGCGTGAGCTTGAATACCAAATGAAAGATTCTGGCTCAAAAGCAATTATTACATTAGATATTTTATATCCGCGAGTATCAAAAGTATTCGCCCGAACCAGTTTACAGCATATTGTTGTAACCTCAATTAAGGACTTTTTACCATTTCCTAAAAATTTAATTTATCCTTTTATTCAAAAGAAACAATATGGACTGGTAGTTCATGCCAGGCATGAGGGAAAAACACATTTGCTTACGGAAATTTTAAATCGCCCTGCCAAACCATTAATATCTTATGACATTGATTTTGAAGAAGATATCGCCATCCTGCAATATACAGGTGGGACCACTGGATATCCAAAAGGGGTAATGCTTACACATAAAAACTTAGTTTCAAATGCGTGCATGGCCCAGGCATGGCTTTATAAATGTAGAATCGGGGAAGAGGCATTGTTAGGGGTCATCCCATTTTTTCATGTTTATGGGATGACCATTGTGATGCTGTTAGCAGTCATGGGAGCCCAGAGAATGATCCTGCTGCCAAAGTTTGATGCGAAAAACACGTTAAAAACCATTCACAAACAGCGGCCAACCTTGTTTCCTGGGGCACCAACCATTTATATTGGATTGTTAAACCATCCTAAATTAAAAAATTATGATCTATCCTCCATTGAATCATGTATAAGCGGCTCCGCTCCACTCCCGGCAGAGGTGCAGGAAAAATTTGAAAGCTTAACAGGGGGGAAACTTGTTGAAGGATATGGATTAACGGAATCTTCACCTGTTACGCACGCCAATTTCCTCTGGGATCGTCCGTACATCAAAGGAAGCATAGGAGTGCCTTGGCCTGATACAGATGCAAAGATCATTTCTTTAGAAAATGGAGAATGCTTACCTCCCGGTGAGATTGGGGAAATAGCTGTTAAAGGTCCACAGGTCATGAAAGGTTATTGGAACCGCTCGGAGGAAACGGATCAAGTACTAAAGGATGGCTGGCTTTTTACGGGGGACCTTGGTTATATGGATGAGCACGGCTATT
>JAUZQA010000627.1 GCA_030705665.1 Bacillota bacterium | reverse complement strand
GAAATGAAAATGCTCAAGAAGCAGCTGGTCAATTTCTTGTTGTACTGGTTTAGAATCAGGGACTGACATGACCCATTCCCCCTTTCCATTTTTAACCGTATTCTTTTCTTTTTTCCAAAGTTCAAGAGAATTATTCGTTTTTTAGAATGAATAAAAAGTAAAACGGGGAAAATGTGTGAGTAGTTTAGGAAGGGGCGAAAGCGCTGTGGACTTTTATCATAACTGGCTATACCAATATGTCCTCAATACTAATTGGTTCATTTGGGTCATCATCATTTTTGTTATGGGAGGAAATATCATTTCACCCATTATCTTATGGTTCTTGATGGGCGGAAAGAGAATGCCTTTTTCAAAAAGAGGGAAACAACAAGATACGACAGGTGCAAAACAAGAATAAAAAAGACAAAGAAGAGCTCTTCCTTGTCCCAAAATAAAAAAACCGACCTATTACAGATCAGTTGTTTTATGTATGAATGGATAGTCACACAATGTACAAATCAAAACACTGTATCAATATAATTTCCATGCCCCTTTATGATCGCAACCCCTTGTTTTTCTAACTCTTTCCATATTTCTCGATCTAGTTGAAATGGGCCTCTTTTTTGTAAAGAATTAACTTCCTTTTCAGATAATTTGACATGGAAATAATCGTCTTCTTTTTTTACCATGATTTCATAGTATGATAGTTTCAATAAAAAAACTTCGTAATTGTGATCCCACTCTAGCAATTGCTGTTCAATTTCTTCAACAACATGCTTGATAAAGTTCTCGGTGCTATGGTTATTAGCCATATATCCCCTAGCGAAACCATTTATGTTCATGCCCATTTCCCCCCTTTTTTCTGTGGAAATACCTGAGCCAGTTATCTCGGCCATTCTTGATATAATTAATTACCTTTATTATACAACTAGAAAACTTTACCAAACAACTTTTAAACAAACATTTTTTGGTAACTAAATATGTCCGTTTCCCACTTTTAGAATAAATTATGAATGGGAGAATTTACAAAATTACAAATTATAATACTATTAAAATTTTTTTGAGTTGACAAACATTGAATAGTACCAATATTATAGAATTGTCAAATATATTAATATATTAACTGGATGGAGGTTTTATTTTGTTAAATAAAAAAATGTATGGATCGCTTTTACTAGCAGGGGTTCTAACTGCGGGTTTGCTGGCTGGTTGCGGCAGCAGTTCTAGTAAGACTGCATCAACAGATAATGCAAAGAAGGATACATCTACAGCACAAACAATAAAAGTTGCAGCTGATACTACTTTTCCTCCATTTGAATCCGAAAAGGATGGAAAAGTCCAAGGATTTGACATTGATATGATCAATGCAATTGCAAAGAAAGAAAATCTTAAAGTAGATCTTTCTACTATGCAATTCACTGGGCTCATTCCCGCGCTTCAAGCTAAATCGATTGATGTAGCCGTAGCTGGAATCACGATAAAGAAAAGCCGACTGGCAGCAGTTGACTTTTCCAATGCTTATTACAAATCCGGGATTTCTGTCCTTACTAAAAAGAGCTCATCTGCTAAAAGTTTAGATGACCTCAAATCAAAGCTTGTTGCAACGAAAAAAGGAACATCCTCTGTTGACTTGTTAAAGTCCAAAGGAATTCCAGAGCAAAATATTAAACAATACGACAATATCAATGATGCTTATAGTGCTCTTGCCAGCGGAGGTGCAGATGCTGTTGTCTTTGATACTCCAGTTAACCAAGATTATGCAAATACTCATAAAGATGTTCACGCAATCCAATCCATTCCAACTGGTGAGTATTACGGTATCGCTGTAGTTAAAAATAATCCTGATCTATTGAAAAAAATCAATGACGGATTAAAAGCAATTAAAGATGATGGGCAATATGCTAAACTATTTGATCAATACTTTGGCGGAGATAAAAGTGGTGTTGTTAGCGAGGAGCTCGCTCCAGATAAGGCTGCTTTAGACGAGTAAGTATATACTACTAACTTAAACAATCATTGGGCGTAGCTCTCATTGGCTACGCCCCTATATTTAGAAAAATATATTATACTAATAAAATATTTTTCTAAGCCCAACTTGGTTCATACATCGGCCTTTTAGGCCCACCGACGTGTGAGTTATTTCTATCATAAAGGGGGTATATTCCTTTGAATTCTTGGAGTATTATGGAACACGCTTTCCCTCAATTAATGCACGGTTTGGGGAGAACGGTTGAATTTTCTTTGATCGCTATTATATTTGCTAGTATTATCGGACTTATTGCTGCATTATGCAAACTTTCTCGTTTTAAAGTGTTAAGGGGAATCAGCTGGTTATATGTAGAAATATTCCGCGGAACCCCGCTACTAGTACAACTACTTTTTATCGCATTAGGATTGCCAACGATTATTCCATTAAATAAATGGTTTGGATCAGATGTTTATCCTTATATCGCTGCAGCAATTGGACTGGCTTTAAATGAAGGAGCTTATATTACTGAAATTATCCGTGCAGGTATTTTAGGTGTGGACCGCGGGCAAAGTGAAGCCGCACATAGTATCGGGATGACGCGTACACAAGCGATGATTCATATTATTTTACCGCAGGCCTTTAAGCGAATGATACCACCATTGGTCAATCAATTTGCCCAAACCATCAAGGATACATCCTTGTTAGCTCCGATTGCGATCGTTGAACTGTTGTACACCGGACAAATTATAATCGCTGAAAACTTTGCTGGATTTCAAATTT
>JAUZQA010000626.1 GCA_030705665.1 Bacillota bacterium | reverse complement strand
TGCTTTCTCCTCATTAAAACCATAATATTCTCCAAACGAATCCAGAAGTGGCGGGCCAATAAAGCTTTCCAGTTTATCAAGATTATTTTCAATAATACCTAATTTCTCTAAAGCATATTGAACAGATTTTGTTATTCCAATTTTAGGGTCCGAAAGTGTGCCGTCTAAATCAAATAAAATTATTTTATATTCACGCATATATAAATACCTCCCGAATCATAACAAAAACAATTCTATTGTAACATAGCCTGTTTCCTCTCCCATATACAAATTGTAATATCATTAACAATGGGAGCGCACTGAATTCCCGCCAGAGTTTGGCGGAAATTCTAAATCATACATAAAAATTAAGTTAACAATTCAGTCAACGCTGCTTCCAGCGAAGAAAAGGAAAATTCAAAGCCTTCTTTCAATAATACTTTCGGTAAAACCTGTTGTCCTTCGAGAACAAGACTGCTTTTTTTACCAAGCGCCAGTTTCATTAATATAGCAGGTACTGGTAACCAATGAGGCCGCCGCAAGACTGCGGCAATAGTCTTCCCAAACTCCTCCATTCTAGTTGGAAAAGGTGATGTCACGTTAACAGGGCCTTTCAAATGATTATTTTCCACTGCAAAAAGCAGCGCTCGAGCAACATCTGTAACATGCACCCATGATACCCACTGTTCGCCGGACCCAAGTCTGCCGCCGATGAATAATTTATACGGCAGCACCATTAGAGGAAGTGCCCCGCCTTCTTTTCCCAGAACAACACCAAACCTCATACTGACAACGCGGACTCCGTGAACTGCCGTCTGAATCGCCTTTTTCTCCCAGTCATGAACCGTGCGTCCAAGAAAATCATTCGAAATTTCAGTTGAACTTTCTGTATAAACTGCATGTAACGATGGAGGATAGATCCCAATAGCACTCGCATTGACAAGTACAGACGGTTTTTCAGGTAACGATTCAACGATTCTGAGGATTTCGTCCGTCGCTGTCATTCTGCTTTCATAAATTTGTTTTTGATGTTTTTCTGTCCAACGCCCTTCGTTAATCGATACCCCTGCTAGGTTAATAATCGCATCAGCCTTCTCTATTTCCTTTTCCGGTGCAGCACCTTCTTGAAGCCACTTTACATATTTAATTTTGGGGTTGGATGGTCGGTCCGATCTAGTTAAGATGATGACTTGATGGCCTTTTTCGAGAAGAAGGTCTGTTAACTTCCTGCCAATTAATCCTGAACCGCCTGCAATGACTAGTTTCATTGATTTTTACCTCCTTTTTTCTGTTAAAGCCAACGGATTATTTTGTAATTAAATACTAAATGATGGACAAATTAGCGTGTCCCCTTAAGGATTATCAGAGTAAACTATTATAGTCCGATAGAAAGGAAGTGAAATCGATGAGCAACAAAACAACCCAACCTAATTCCACTGCCACGTTAAGACAGGAGTTTTCTTTTTATGCGAATGATGAAACTCTCAACACAATTTTAAGAAATATCGCAGCTAAAGGAGTAACGATTGTTGCTTTTACAATAAATAAGTTGGACATGGGTAACATTAACTTTGTCCGAATGGTTGTCGGTCCTCTCAGTTCGAATAGTTCACAAGCTAACTCGATAGCGCGGGACGCCCTTCGTTCTGCAGGCGTAAGATTCCATCAGGAGGAAGTCATTCAGATTATTGTCACACCTGCCCCAGGAATCTTAAGCCGTATTTTACATTCATTGTACCATCACGTGGTAGTGTTTGCTGCATACAGTGGTGCGAATTCCATCATCCTAAATGTCTCCAATAACCAAACAGCCCTAAAATTATTAAAGCAAGATAACATTATTCGCTAAGACCGTAAGTGCCTAAATGTTCCCACAATTAGGCACTTATAAATAGTAAAAAGCCTTACGAAAACATTCTCTTATTTTCGCAAGGCCCTTTATTTTAATTTCTTACTATTGTAGCTCAATGATTAGAAAGCAGTTTAGGATTCACTGATCCCGCTTGCTGAAATTAATTCCCCTCATTTTTTTTATGTGAGGGGGTGATATTAGGTCATTTAATGGCTTTACTCACTTTTAACTTCTTTCCTTTGATCGTTTCATTCTCCATGGCTTGGATAACGAGTGAGCCTTTTCCATTCAGAATATCAACATATGTCATATGATCGAGAATGGTTATTATACCGATATCATCTGCTGTGACTCCAGGAATTTTTGCGATCGTTCCAACAAAATCAACTGCACGAATTTTCTTCTTTTTTCCGCCGCTGAAATGGAGCTTCATAATATCTTGATTGATTCGGGCTGTTTTATTATTTCTTACGACTCTCCTGCCGCCAAGTTTTTCTTCGAAAGCAGCTTTTCCACTAGCCACTTCTTGTTGACTGGGAGCTTCTATAGCAGGTATCTCAAAGCCGATGTATTTTTCAATTGCTTTTATAAACTTTCCTTCAAAAGGTGTCGAAAACGTAATTGCTTTTCCTTTATTTCCGGCACGGCCGGTTCTCCCGGTTCGGTGGACATAGCTCTCTTTTTCCATCGGAACGTCATAGTTGATGACAAGTGTCACATTATCAATATCAATACCTCTGGCAGCTACATCGGTGGCTACCAGATAGCGGAAGTTCCCCATTTTGAAACCTTCCATGACAGCAAACCGATCTTCTTGTTCAAGTCCCCCATGGAGTCTTTCACAAGAATATTTGGATTCTTCCAGTTCGTTATAAACAGCATCAACGTGTTCTTTGGTT
>JAUZQA010000625.1 GCA_030705665.1 Bacillota bacterium | reverse complement strand
GGTTCTGTAGAAAAGGTGAAACAAAACTTTATTAAATTTGGTTATGCTATTATTCCTTTAGATTTAGCAGGGCACCTTGCTCATAACTTGTTCCATATTATCACTGAAGGAAAAGCGATCTGGTATAACTCAGCATCATTAATTGGTGTTAACGTCACTAGAGGTGACCTTGCTTTCGCGCCTGCTTCAACTGTTCAAATGCTGCAGTATATCATTATCGTCATTGGAACAATTGGTTCCATCTATACTGCTTACCGAATTGGAAATAAAGGTTCATTTAAAGCATTAGTACCTTACTATACTTTAATGGTATTGCTTGCAGTAGCAAACATTTATCTGTTCTCAATGCCAATGATGCACAGGGTTTAATTTCAATGTTTTTTGCAAAACGACCAGGTTTAAAACATCTGGTCGTTTTCTTATTTGTCAAATTAACATTTACAATTTTATGAACCCTACTAAAATGCATAATTTCTGCATATTTATCAGCTATATTCTCCTCATACAAACTGTTCTTTTTTCAGCGGAGGTGATTCATATGAATAAAAAAATTCTGTTAGGATTAATGGCTTCTTTATTATTAGCCGGAGTAGTTGGATGTTCAAATTCTCAAAGCAGTGACAAAAAAATTAGTGACAAACAAACACAACAATCAGACGGTAAAAAAATGAACATGACTGATGATCAAATGAAAAATATGAAAAAAAGCAGTAATAAGTAATCTTTTTTTGATTGCATGATATAAAAGGCTGAAGAGATCATATCTCCTTCGGCTTTTATTCGTTATTCGGGTTAATTTCATCAAATGTCCATAGTTTTTGCTAACTTTCTGCACATTCTCCCTGTAATTTAGAGGTGTAATCATTCAATTAATGTGTTTTCTTAAAATGGATATAAATCATCTGGGGGAGGAACGAGGTGAAATATGAAACGGTTTACATCAATACTAATAATAATAGTTGCTTTAGCAGTCATTGCAGCTGGATGTGGAACCCAGAAAGCCAATACAACTTTTAATAAAAAAAATCAGCCATTGCCTGATTATGTCTTGAATTCATCATCAAAGGTTCAAGAAACATATATCCTGGCATCAAATTATCCGAAGGTTTTATCCCAAGTTCCATGTTTTTGCGGATGTACAGCAGATGGCCATAAGAGTAACCTAAATTGTTTCATTGGTAAAATGGGACCTAATAATACTGTTGAATCATGGGATCAACATGGTATAACGTGAGATACTTGTGTAAATATCGCGCGTGACGCGATACAAATGAATCAATCTGGAAAGAGTCCAAAAGAAATTTATAATTTAATTACAGAGAAATATGGAAATCTTGGTGAAGGTACCCCAACACCTGAACCGAAATAAGTATTGGTAGAGAAATTTATAAAAAGCCAATACATACAAGAATATAAAAACTTGTATGTATTGGCTTTTTTTCTATGAAAAATAAACTGCAATAAACAGGAAGGCTTTCTATTTCATGTGTTGAGAAAAAGTGTAATACGGGCTTCTTCTTCCAATAACTTCAAGAGCATAAATAATTTTCTCTTTAAATTTTTCCATCAGATAAAACCTCTTTTCATTGAATGGTTATTTGTATTATCTAACTTAATTAATAAATGGACAAAGGGAATGAAAACGGAAACATTGGTCATGTAAGCGGTGCAACAGAAGAATTGTTCATTGTTGCATAGTATTTCTAATCTTTTTATTATTTTTCTTCATAAAGTATGATAGAAAAGAAGAAAGACAAATCAAAAAGGATTGATCATAAACTTTTTTCCATCAATCCATTTAAAGGGGATTGGCGCCTTTGAATCTTAAACAATTACAATATTTTCGTTTGTTAGCTAAAACAGAGCATTTTACAAAGTCTGCATCAAAGCTTTTTATTACACAGCCCAGCCTCAGCCAGGCAATTTCAGAACTTGAGAAAGAGTTGGGGGTTAAGCTCTTTGAAAGAAAAGGACGTAATGTAAAGTTAACCACATTTGGACAAGCGTTTTTACCGTATGTTGAGAAAGGGCTAACGGAAATCGAAAAGGGTGAGAAAAATCTTCAAAGACTGATTAGCACAACCTCAGGTGTAATCGACCTCGCCTTTATTTATTCACTTGGAACGAATTTTGTTCCATCAATGATTCAACAGTTTGTAAATGAAAACTCAGACGCAGATATTGGTTTTTCCTGTTATCAGGGAACAACCCAAATGGTCATTAAAGGTCTCAAGGAAGAAAATTATGATATCGCTTTTTGCACCTACATTGAAAATGAATCTGATATCGAGTTGTTTCCACTTGCCAAACAAGAGATTGTGTTAATAGCTAATAAGAATCATCCACTGACAGAACGTGAATTTGTTGAGCTAAAAGATATCGCTGGTTACAAGCTTGTCTGCTTCAATAAAAACAGCGGCCTACGCCCGATTTTAGATAAATTGTTTGCTGAAGCAGGGATTATCCCTGAAATTTCCTGTGAGGTAGCCGAAGATAATGCTTTAATAGGTTTAGTTGAAGCAAATCAAGGGATTGGGATTCTTCCGCGTGTTACCACACTTAACTATTTTGATATAAAAATACTTCCAACTAAAGTGCCTATTTATCAGCAGGCTATTTACATGGCAATTAGTAAAAACAGATATCTGCCTTCAATTGTTCAACGATTTCGAGACTTTATCATAGAAAATAATAACCAGCAAATTTAAATGGAAATAGTAAATAAAAGGGAGCAAATG
>JAUZQA010000624.1 GCA_030705665.1 Bacillota bacterium | reverse complement strand
GAATGGAGCCTACCAGGAGTTCTGTGTGACAATTTCCGGCTGCACGTCCCATGCCATAAACAGAGGAATCCAGGAATGTAACTCCATTACGCAGCGCTGTTAAAGTATTGGCGAAAGCTAATTGCATGTTGTTATGTGTATGGATTCCAAGCTGCTTATTAGGCAGCATCTCCTTGAACTTTTTCACCTGATGCTCGATATCCGCAGGATCTAAGCTTCCAAATGAGTCAACAATATAGACAACATCTACAGGACTTTTTTTCACCATTTCAAATGCTTCGATTAGCTGGTGCTCTGGTGCACTTGATAAAGCCATTATGTTTAGGGTTGTCTCATAGCCCAAGTCATGAAACATTTTTACAAGCTCTAAACCTTTATCCACTTCACGGACATAACATGCCACCCGAATCATATCTAACACACTTTGTTCACGCGGAAGGATGTCATTTGGGTCAACTCGTCCAATATCAACTAAGGCGGAAAGCTTCGTATACTTTTTCTCAGGGATAATTTCCTTCAGAAAGTGATCATCAAGAAATCTCCATGGGTTTGGCTCAGTTGCCTTAAGAAGTCTCGCGGAATTTTTATAACCAAGCTCCATATATTCAACGCCTGCTTCACTCAGGCCATTATACAAATCTTGAACAAATTCAACACTGAAATCCCAATTATTAACCAATCCTCCATCACGAATCGTACAGTCCAAAATTTTGCATTGATATTCCACGTTCGTTTCCCCCCTATGTAAAATTTAATTTTTATTATTTTTCCGTCGTACTCTTATATACTAAAATCACTTAAAGTGTTTATACCACCATTCGATCATAAGTGTCAATTTTTTTTCAAAAAATTCGATCAACTATTTACTATGTTTTATTTTGGCTGGTTGGATTATACAGTCCAAAGAGTCATGAACAGAATGCATGTTAATTTAACTGGCTTTTTTGACTTTATTAGCATTTTGTTTTTAACACACAGTGTAATTAGTTAATATTTTTTTTCAAATAATATCAAGCAATCAAAATCTTACAAAACATTTGTATACATAAATTAAATTATCGATATCTATTAACTCAACAAACAAATTTTTCAACCTGCTTCAGGACTGAACCAAAACTTTCATGATATTCAGCCATCTTCATTAAACATTTATTTCATCATTATGGCGTTTGGTATTTTTCGGAAAAGATGGATATGTCTTTTCATTCCTCTACAAAGATAAAGAATCATACTTATTTCATTACTATTGCTTCCACAATTCTTCTGTCTTAATCACTTTATAATCTGCATTCCGAACCGTATATCTGATGGTAGGATTGTTGGGATACGACGCATTGCCATCGAAGTCCGTGATTTCTGTGTATTCACCATTTTTAACAAATCGATCATAGCTTCCTCCGGCCCCACTAATGTTAGTAAAGTGTAACGTTATCGTATTACTTGAAGTTCCATCCTGGACTAAACTCCACAAATCCCTCCGGTAATTTTCCCATGCAACTTCTTTAGAAACCTCATTTTCAGCGTTCTTATAGGTGTTCTCCCAAAAGTCAATTGCTTCATCCTTACTTCCCCATGCATTATTTTGAAGAGAAAAATCGATAATCTGTCCATCTGGTATCGTTCCATCAGCTAAGTATTTATCATAAGCCTTGTCTTCAGCAGTTATACCTTCAAGATTGCTGCCATTTCTTCTCAACAACAAAGCATGTGCTTTGTCTTCATTATTTTTTATCGTCACAACAGTATACCCTTTAGGATCTTTATTTTTAGCGACCGAATAAGAAAAATTATTCACATAATTTACTACTAATTGTCCGCCATTAAAGTACCAAGTGCTTCTTACCCCATCTTCTTTGCCTGTTGCCAGCCAAACACCACCTATATTCTCGCTCACCTTTGATACTTCTGAAGATGTTGAACTTTTAGATTGAGATGTCGTTTCTATTTTTTGTTCCGAACTTTTTGATGAAGTTTTGGCTGATTCATCAGTCGTTTTTCCGCAACCAGAAAGCAATACCCCAAGAAGAACTACTAAACCTACTATTATCTTTTTCATTTATATTCCCCCCCCTTTGCATTCTTTAGATTCATTTTGTCACTGAATTGAATGCTTCGTTATTGACACCATCCAATCCCGAACTATTACACATAACCCCGTTATATATTCCTATCTTTAATGATAGACCAATAGGTTTATTTTTCCAATCCAAAAAGAATTTCCTGACAAATAGTGGTTCGGTAATTAGGGTTATCCAAGAAAAATTAGGCTACTACACACCATTTGAATATGGTAGTATGGCAGCCTAAGAAGGTGTTTTATTATTGTCTCATATGCCTATGTCAGTCTACTATATACTTTTTGGCTTTTAACAGATACTCTCGCATTCCTTTGTACCGAGAGTTTCTCAAGATACTGCGTAAACTCCGATTCTCCCGAATAAGACAAACATAAATACTCCTTCGCTCTTGTCATTCCAATATAAAGTAGGGACACCTCTCGCTCCCGATCGTCCTCTAATGGAAACGGCATGGAATCAGCATTAACTATAAAGACTGCCTGAAAATCCAAGCCTTTACTGCTATCGATGGTGCTGATTTTGATTTTCCCATCTTCCTTTTCAAATGAACGTTTCGATGTGTCATTTTCAGTGATCCAGTAATAAGGGAGACCTTCATCGGCTAAAGATCGCTTTATAATATCAATAATCGGGTATTGATGTGTCCGTTTCACTCGGTAAAGG
>JAUZQA010000623.1 GCA_030705665.1 Bacillota bacterium | reverse complement strand
TTGTTGAACCGTGTTCAGCAAATTGTTGACAAGCCTTATGAACTTGTTCTGCATACAGATTTTAAAAAAATGAGTGAACGGGCTGTCACGGTTATTCGAACAGGAGAATGGACACCTTACGCCAACGTTATCTTGGTTGCAGGTGTACCCTTTTAGGAGGGATTCAAATGAGTGGTTTACTACAACTGGAAGGTATAAATAAATCATTTTCGGGTGTATCCGTATTAAAAAATGTAAAATTGGATATTTACCCAGGAGAAGTACATGCATTATTAGGTGAAAATGGTGCCGGGAAATCGACACTAATGAAAATATTGACGGGTGTTTATGCACCTGATAGCGGGACTGCTAAAATTGATGGCCAGCCGCTTTCCCTTCATTCCATCCATGATGCACGCAAATATGGGATTGAAATGATCCATCAGGAAATCAGTTTATTTCCAAGCTTGAGCATTGCGGAAAACCTATTGATTGGCCACGAAAAGCTTTTTTCTAAAAAGGGATTTATTGACAGAAAGCAACTTCGTGAACGCACAAAGGAAGTTCTGCAGCGGTTAATGCTAAATAAAGATCCGAATACGATTGTAAAAGAATTAAGTGTCGGTGAGCAACAATTGGTGGAAATTGCGAAAGCCTTATTGATGGATGTTCGTTATTTGATCATGGATGAGCCGACGGCAGCACTAACAGATCGTGAAACAGAGCGTCTGTTTGAAATTATCCAAACATTAAAGTCGTCCAATGTAGGAATTATCTATATCTCACACCGAATGGAAGAACTATTTGCCATAGTTGATCGGGTAACGGTACTGCGAGATGGCCAGTACATAGACACACGGTTGATTAAAGAATCCACTGAGGATCAATTGGTATCTTTGATGGTCGGACGAAGCGTCACAGAAAGGTATCCGAAAGAAGAAGCCTCTATTGGCAAGGAAATACTCCGGCTTGAAAAAGTATCGTCATCAGCTGTTCAGGATATTTCCCTCCATATCCGTGCAGGTGAGATTGTTGGAATTGGGGGCCTTATGGGATCGGGCCGCACGGAAGTTGCCCGTATTATTTTCGGAGTGGATCGGAAAACAAAAGGGAGCTTAAAGTGGAAGCAACAAGAGTCCAACTTCAGGAGCCCGGTTGAAGCGATCAAAAAGGGAATTGCCTTTGCAACTGAAGACCGCAAACAAGAAGGCTTGGTTTTATCTGCTGGAATTCGCGAAAATATTGCATTACCAACATTGGAACAACGTTCAAAACTTGGTTTTATCGCTCGGGGCAAAGAGAAAAAACTGGCTACTTCATTGATTGCGAAGTTAAAAATAAAATCGCATTCAATGGAACAGCAGGCTGGCAGATTGAGTGGAGGAAATCAGCAAAAGGTCGTTCTTTCCAAGTGGATGGCAACGGAACCATCACTCTTTATTCTGGATGAACCAACTCGGGGAATCGATGTCGGGGCAAAGCAAGAGATCTATCGCCTGATGAATCAAATTGTTGCCGAGGGAAATGCCATACTGTTAATTTCCTCCGATTTACCTGAACTATTGGGAATGAGTGATCGTGTGTATGTGATGCGGGATCATACGATTGCCGGAGAATTAAAGCGAGATTCATTCGATCAGGATGTATTTATGAAAATTGCGACAGGAGGGGAACTCCATTGATTTCTTCATTATTTAAAAAATATCATTTAGGACCGCTGATTGGGTTAATTATTTTATCAATCATTATGTCAATTGCGTCAAATCGCTTTTTATCATTTGGTAACTTATCAAATATTGCCTTGCAAACTTCCATTAATGCACTACTGGCGATAGGGATGACCTTTGTTATTTTAACAAGTGGTATTGACTTATCTGTAGGCGCCACTCTGGCACTATCCGGTGCGGTTACTGCCGGGTTAATGACTCATGGGTTTTCTCCAGTGACTGCTGCTCTTATTGGTTTACTTATCGGTGTTGTAGCAGGATTTTTCAACGGTGTATTAGTTGGATATGGGAAACTGGCTGCCTTTATCGTTACATTGGGTACAATGACATTGTTCCGCGGCTTTACAGAAATTTACACACATGGCACTCCCATTTTTGGATTGCCAGCGTCTTTCATGAACTTGGGAACAGGTACAACGGCGGGCATACCAAATCCTGTTTGGATTATGATCATCGCAATCGTTCTTGGATGGATCTTTTTAAACCGGATGACTGCGGGACGAAAAATTTATGCGGTAGGTGGAAATGAAGGCGCTGCATTTTTAGCGGGTGTCCCAGTAAAACGTTATTTAGTTGTCGTTTATGTCATCAGTGGTTTTTTAGCAGCGTTGGCTGGAGTTATTTTGACGTCACGACTTGGATCCGCTGAACCAACTGCCGGCACCGGGTATGAATTGGACGCTATTACGGCTGTAGTGCTTGGTGGAACCAGCTTGATGGGCGGAGAAGGAACATTGATTGGAACAATTATTGGTGCTCTGGTTTTGGGAGTCATTAATAATGGGTTAAACCTTTTGAATGTAAATGCATTCTATCAAGATGCAGTTAAAGGTGTTATTATCCTGATTGCTATTATGTTGGACCGTAAGAAAAAGTAGCAATAGGATTTTAATATAAACTTGCAAACTAATACTATTATATTCTATTTCCTTAGGAGGAAAATCTCATGAAAAAAAGTATTGTAAAAGCTGTTGCGATCGGTTTGTTAGGTACAAGTTTACTAGTTGGCTGTAGTTCACAATCTGGAAAATCCAGT
>JAUZQA010000622.1 GCA_030705665.1 Bacillota bacterium | reverse complement strand
GTGAGAAGCCTTTTTCTTCATTTCTTTTGTGGCATGACGATAGATGATCCGTGTGGTATCGTCTTCCGTGTGCCCGAGCCTTTCTATAATACTTCTAACACAACCTCGCTTCTGCCAGCAATGACGTATGCGTATGTCTTAGTGAGTGAGGGGTTAGGGTTCATTTAGATTAGATGCTGAACGACTTCGCAGAGAGGATGCTTTATCCAATGCGGTGGTGAAAGCTGCCTTTGGTGAGAAATCAATTGAAGGAACAAAAAATGATCTGTTCTGGCTCTTGAATCAGTTTTCTGACCCGAGCAAACCAAATCCTAAAATATTCCAGTGCTGTGGAACAGAAGACTTCTTATATCAAGATAATCTAAAATTTAGAGATGCTTGTTTGAGCAAATACTTCGATTTGACGTATCAAGAAGAACCTGGCAGCCATGAATGGGGTTATTGGGATAAAAAAATACAAGATGTGTTAGCATGGTTGCCTATTACTACTAACGAAAACTAGGAGAATAATAAAATTCATGGGTTATAAGACTTAAATTTAAGGTTGTTTCGAGAATGTTGTGTATTTCTCGGCAATCTTTTTTTGTTGTTTGGCTTTGCAAATAAAATTTTAGCTAAAAAAAATTTATTTCATAAATCTATTGAAAAAAAGAATTTTTTTTCATATAATCTAACTAAGATCTGAAAGTGCTTTCATGTTTAATTAATTGAACTAAAAAAGAAATAAGATCTGAGGAGGAATTATACTTTCCAGAAGGAGAAATTATTAAACTATAAGTTAATTAAAAATTGAGAGGGCATACACTAAGGGAAGGTGAAAACATGTACCACTTATTCATTACGTTATTAGCAATTATTTTAGTTATATTAGGTGTATCATTGTTTAAATGGCATGCGTTTATTAGTTTAACTGTAGCAACTATATTTCTTGCCATATTTTCAGGCTTATCAATGGATAAAATTGTTAGTGGAATTGAAACAGGAGTTGGCGGGACTCTCGGCCATTTAGTTGGAATTTTGGCATTAGGAACGATCTTAGGTAAAATGATGGCCGAATCTGGTGCGGGACTACAAATAGCCGATTTTTTCGTTAAGAAATTTGGAGTCAAGAAGTTGCCATGGGCAATGATGCTGGCAGGGTTCATTGTAGGGATACCAGTGTTTTTTGAGGTAGGAATTTTAATTATACTTCCTTTAGTTATTTCCATTCACAAAACATCAAAACAAAACATTTTATTGATTGCACTGCCTGCAATTGCAGGATTGTCAATTGTTCATGGTTTAGTACCGCCGCATCCGGGAGCTATTGCTGCAATAGCAATCTTTAATGCGAATCTTGGCAAGGTACTTTTATATTCACTAATTGTTGCAATCCCTTCAGTAATCATAGCTGGTCCTATTTTTGCCAAATGGGTTCATAAACGCGTGATTCCAGAAGGAGAACCTGAATTAATTAGAATCAAGGTTCCAAAAAAATTGCCTGGTACAGGAATTTCATTCTTTATCATTTTAATGCCTGTTCTCTTGATTATTTTTTCATCCTTTGCACCTTATTTTGGGTTATCTGCCGGCGTTACAAAGTTCTTAAGCTTTATCGGCAGCCCGTTGATTGCATTATTAATTTCATGTTTCGCGGCATTTTATTTCCTCGGCATTCGTCAAGGTTTTGATAAAAAAGAAATTAAGAAATTTACGGAAGAGTGCCTGCTTCCAGTCGGTTCTATTATTGCAATCATTGGTGCAGGCGGGGGATTTAAACAAATCCTAATTGATAGCGGCGTTGCTACAACAATTGGGGACATGTCACACCATATGAATCTTTCACCGCTTGTTTTAGCTTTTCTTATCGCAGGGTTAATCCGTATCGCAACTGGTTCAGCAACTGTAGCGTTAACAACAGCGGCAGGCATTGTTGCACCGATTGTAAAAAACATGACTGGTGTTAACTTGGAACTGCTCGTTATTGTAACTGGTGCAGGATCATTGATGTTTTCACACGTAAATGATGCCGGCTTCTGGATGGTAAAAGAATACCTTGGATTAAGCGTAAAAGAAACATTTAAAACATGGACCGTATTGGAAACCATTCTATCTTTTGTCGCTTTTGGGGTTGCTTTGATCGTTAATATGTTTGTATAAAGTGTAAAACTCCCTCAGTCACTTTAAGAGGGAGTTTTCTTGTTTAAACACCGTATTATTAGATTTTGGGAATGGAAACTCTTTCAGATGTAACCGTTTGAAATTGAAAATTATTTTCTTATAATGATAGAGTATATATTTCAGTTTGAAAAAAGGTGGAAAGAGGAACGATACCAATAAGAGAATTCGGAAGCTGTAATTCTGCAAAAAAAAGTGATATGTTTTTTATAATAAACATGATTGTTTTTTGAGGAGGAAGAAATGTGAAAACAAAATATGTGATCGGAGTAGATATTGGAACGACGAGTTCAAAATCAGTTCTCTATGCAACGAATGGGACAGTTATTTCGAGCAGTGCCATAGAATATCCTTTGTTTTCACCAACTCCGGAAACAGCGGAGCAAAATCCGGAAGAAATCTTTCGAGCTGTCATCAATACTGTGAAGCAAACCATTCAGGGGAGCAATATTCGTCCTGAAGACATTCTATGTGTGTCGTTTAGTTCGGCAATGCATAGTCTCATAGCTGTCGATAGTGACGGAAAGCCATTAACTGAATGTATCACATGGGCCGATAACAGAAGCTCTGACTGGGTAGAAAAAATAAAATCAGAAATG
>JAUZQA010000621.1 GCA_030705665.1 Bacillota bacterium | reverse complement strand
CCCATTATCATCGCTATAATAAGGGCGGAGCTTTTCGAGAAGAAACGAAAAATCAATATATTTATCAATCAAACGAAGAAGATGGTCATCAGGTACCAATTCATCAATAGATACTAATTCATATTCATTTTGGCATTAATCTTTTGGCTTAAACATTGGTTTCACCACTTGTTTGATTTATTAGTTGAGCTGAAGGACTTTATTGAAAACACTCGTTGATTGGCGCGGAAGGCACGAAGACTCCTGCGGGAGTACGGGGCAGGGGAGACCCCGCAAGAGCGAAGCGATGAGGAGGCTCCCCGGCACGCCCGCGGAAAGCGAAGTGCCTGGAGCGCCAATCAACAGACATGTCAAAAGCTGTTATACTAATAATAATATAACGAATTAACGCAGTGAATTACCAAATAAATTGAATGAAAAAAGGCCGCCGAAAGTTTTTCGACAGCCTGACCGCCAGCTGGCGGTTTTATTTTTTTCTTTTAATTAAATAATAGATGACCCCGATAATGACGGCGGCAATGATGAATGGCATCACGTATGGCTCGGCATATGTTTTAATATTGGCCCAGTTTTTCCCGAGGACTTCTCCTAAGTAAAGAAACAAAATGGTCCATGGTAAAATAGCCGCCACTGTATAGAGAATGAATTTGCTGGGAGACATCTTGGCAATTCCAGCTGGAATCGAAATAGCATGTCTGACCACTGGAATGAAACGTGCTGAAAAAATAACGCCGGCGCCGAACTTTTCAAACCATTGTTCAGCAACATCGATGTGTTTCTTTTTGATTAAGACATATTTTCCGTATCTCTCTAAAAACGGACGGCCGCCATAGTAGCCAGCCCAATATAGAAATAATTGAGCAATTGTCCCGCCGATGACCCCGGAAATAACAGCCAATGGGTAATTTAAAGCTCCCTTAGAAATCAGGTAGCCGCCATAGCCTAATACAATTTCACTTGGAATAATTTCAATCATGAGCCCTAAGGCAATTCCAAAATAGCCTAAGGACGATAATGCCATTAAAACCGAATAGATAAAATTTGACATACTTCACCTTCGCTTAAATAAAAATTCTTCTTAATTTTATAACAATTTTAACCATATTGAAATAAAACAATATATATTTTATAGCAAATGGGAGCGGCTAAAGTGGTTAAAATAACAAAAGTACAATATTCTTGGACGAACAGTAGTATTAAAATGATATGAAAAGTAATTTGGGATTATAATTAATTTGTAAAATAAATGAAATAAGCTATTTGGCCTATTCTTTGATAAAATGAGGTACATAAACGTTAAACTAGTTAAAGTTATCAGATATCTGTGTCTATTTTTATAAGTTTAGCTTCAATGCATAACAGCTTTAGGCTGATTGTGCTTTCTTTAATGATCGGAGGAGTTTCACTTTGAAAAAACATCATCAAGACGTACGGGATCTCATCTATGTCCATCTCAACCAAGCTGATCAGTATGTTCTTTCGTATGGTATTGAATTTGAGGAGTTTGCCTACACTTTTTCAGATTCACTAAATAACTTGCTCTTATTAAAGCATCGTTTTGATGATACAGATTTTAACATGCACGCTTTACTCGAATATTGTCCCGATGATCGGGTTTCCAAACTAGCAGAAGAAGATGTGTACCGATACGGGGACTTTTGTTGGATTGATTTTTTTGAAGAGGAAGGCTTAAATGAACTTACTGGCCAAGAAATAGCTGAAATCCTATATCTGGGACATTTAAAGCATCATTTAAAATTGCCATTTTACAGCAAGTTAAATAATCGGTTTGTCTACCTCGCACATGATGATGGCTGGTTTAACAAAACGTATTACCGCAGTTTTAAAGATTTCTTTCAATTATTAAGCGTGGGCATTGCAAGTAAGTTAGGCCGGCTTAAACAGGAAAAAAATTTATTAGGTATTCGTAGAAAAAGGATGTATCCTAACGTAAATAAAGAGATTCTCCTATCATTAACACCATTCATTAAAGAGGGAATTGTTATTTCCATCAAGGATGCCGATAATCAGCGCGGCCGGATTGAAATTCCTATTTGGGTGATTGGCGACTTCGCTAATATGGATGACATGTACGAAGAATACGAAACAATCTCAAACGACGAGTGCCACGCCAAAATTATTTTTGATAAAAAAACAAAAGAATGGAAGCTGTATATCGTATAAGGTTTCATGAAAAATCTCTCTGACCATGCGGAGAGATTTTTCACTTTTTCTTTTAAACGGAGGCAGAAAAAAACCAGTTTTTAATCAAGCTGCCCAAGACATAAAATAATAAGAAAATGTCAAAAAACTAGGAATGAGAATTTCTTTCTTTATTTATAGATAGTGATAAAATAAAAGGCGAATGAATAATTGGAGGGTATACAATGAAAACAAAACTCGGTTTATTATACGGGGGAAAATCTGCAGAGCATAAGGTGTCATTACAAACTGCTTTTGCTGTTATAAAAGCATTAAATCTGGAAAAATTTGAAGTTTATCCTATTTACATAACCACTCAGGGGCAATGGATTAAAGGACCACAGTTAGTTGAGCCAGCAAAAGATGTGAAAGAACTTGAATTTTCAAATGGAAACGAGTTATCACCATTAGCACTGGCACCAACACTTTTCCATTCCGAAAAAAATGATGCCCAGCTTGATGTCATTTTCCCGCTATTGCATGGGCCAAACGGAGAAGATGGAACGGTTCAGGGCTTACTAGAATTACTTAACCTTCCATATGTAGGAAATGGAGTTCT
>JAUZQA010000620.1 GCA_030705665.1 Bacillota bacterium | reverse complement strand
GATGATTGATATGGCCGATGCATTAACCAAGAATAAGCTTAAAAGTCGTTTGCTGCTTCAGGTTCATGACGAATTAATTTTTGAGGCACCACAGGAAGAAATTGAAACGTTAAAAATTTTAGTTCCTGAAATAATGGAGCATGCTATTGAACTGGATGTTCCATTAAAAGTAGATTATGCCTACGGTCCAACATGGTTTGATGCAAAATAGAAAAGCGGAAGCGACCGTTTAGCGAAGTACACTAGTCGCTGGGAGCTGGAGCTAGACAATACCTCTAGAAGGGAAGATGGGAAATGCCAGAATTACCTGAGGTGGAGACGGTAAGAAAAACGTTAAAACAACTGGCTCTTCACAAACAGATTGATCATATTTCCATCTATTGGCCAAAAATTATTAAACACCCATTAGAAATTGAACAGTTTACTGATGCATTATGCGGCGAGACTATTCTTGATATTGGGCGAAGAGGGAAATTTCTGATTTTTTATACGGATCATTATGCATTGGTTTCCCATCTTAGAATGGAAGGGAAGTATGGCTTGTTCCCAAAAGATGAACCAATCGATAAACATACACATGTGATTTTCCATTTTACGGACCACAGCGAACTTAGGTATCGAGATGTTCGAAAATTTGGGACTATGCACTTATATAATAAAGGGGAAGAATTCCAAGAGGAACCGCTCATCGGGCTGGGTCCAGAACCTTTTTCAGAGGAATTTACCCAAAAATATTTGTCTGAGAAATTAAAAAAGACAGGGAGAAAAATTAAACCTGCACTTTTAGATCAAAAGCTTCTCGTTGGTCTTGGAAATATTTATGTGGATGAAGCATTATTTCGGGCAGGAATTCATCCGGAACGGCTGGCGAATAGTTTAGGCGAAAAAGAAATTGCTGTGCTCCACCGAGAGATTGTCTCGACTTTAAACGAGGCAGTTAAATTGGGAGGAAGCACGATTCGTTCATATGTCAACTCCCAAGGGCAGATCGGGATGTTTCAATTAGAATTGTTCGCATACGGGAGAAAAGGAGAACTATGTAAACGATGTGGTACCATTATGGAAAAAAAAGTGGTCGGAGGCAGGGGCACGCATTATTGTCCTAACTGTCAAAGGATTTAGGAACAGGATACGAATTGAATAACAATGGATGGGCTCTTTCCATATACTTTAAGTAGCGATTTGACAGGAAGGGGCTCTATACATGTTTCAATTCTTCTCACTTCTCTTGTTAGCTTTTGCCCTAAGTCTTGACAGTTTTAGCGTTGGATTAACTTATGGGTTAAGGAAAATGGTGATGCCATTTAAATCTGTGTTAATAATCGCGTGCTGTACAGCCGTGTCTTTATTAATAGCCGTAACAATAGGTCACTGGCTTTCAAGATTCCTTTCACCACATGTTACATCAGGCCTTGGAGGGGTAATCTTAATGGGTTTAGGGGCTGGAGTATTATACCAGTTTTTTAAACCGGAAAAAGAAAAAGAAGTGGAAAAAGGTGAAAAAACGATTGCTAAAATTGAAATACGCTCACTTGGCTTAGTGATAAATATTTTAAGAAAGCCAAT
Source organism: Bacillota bacterium (assembly GCA_030705665.1). The sequence continues at coordinate 1,198 of JAUZQA010000620.1, read as the reverse complement.
GTCAGCCGATTTTGATCAATCTGGTACAATTACCGGTATAGAAGCATTAATGCTTGGCTTCGCCCTTTCATTAGATTCATTTGGGGCGGGAATAGGAGCATCAATGCTTGGGTACTCTCCCATTTATCTGGCATTTGCCGTTTCAATCATGAGTCCATTGTTTGTCCTTTGGGGAATAAAAAGCGGATCAATACTTCACCGCTTTGATTGGGTTCAGAAACTAACCTTTTTACCTGGAATCCTTTTAATCATTATTGGAGTTTGGAAATTATAGTTTTGGAAAGGAAAAATAAAATGACATTGGTTGTTGGTTTAACTGGTGGAATTGCTAGTGGAAAAAGTACAGTTTCAAATATGTTAAAAGAAATGGGCATTACAGTCATTGATGCAGATGTTGAATCACGTTTAGCAGTTCAGTATGGAGAACCAGCATATAAGCAAATTGTTGACAACTTTGGTGAAGAAATATTATTGCCAAACGGCGAGATTGATAGACAAAAACTAGGTTCTATTATTTTTAATGATGAACAAAAAAGACAGCTGTTAAATCAAATCGTTCATCCAGAGGTAAGAAGAAGGATGAACGATAAAAAAGATGTAGCCTTAAAAAATAATGAAAAAATCGTGATACTTGATATTCCATTATTGTTTGAAAGCAAATTAAGCAATATGGTGGAGCGAACACTTCTCGTGTATGTTGAACGATCCATACAGCTTACAAGATTAATGGAAAGAAACCATTTATCTGAGGAGGAAGCAGAAGCAAGAATTCAATCCCAAATGCCGCTAGCTGAAAAAATCAAACTAGCCGATACCATTATTAATAATAATGGTCAACTTTCTGAAACAAAAAGACAGCTAGAAGAAATTTTAACAGGCTGGGGAGTACTATAAGAATAAATAAAATTTGAGTTAAAAAGGGGCCTTGCCTCTTTTTTTTTATGCTCTAAGCTGTGTTAAAGGAAATTATTGATTTTTTAACCCTGTTGATTGGAACGGAGGGCACCTGACTCCTGCGGGAGTACGCGGCAGGGGGAGACCCCACAGGCGCGTTAGCGCCGAGGAGGCTCCCCTATACCCCGGCGGAAAGCAAGTGCCTGGAGTGGAAATCAACAGGCCAATTTAACACAGCTATACCTAAAAAAGTTAACCATATTGTGAAGGTTAAAAACAAATGAAAATTCCGCGAATAATATTG
>JAUZQA010000062.1 GCA_030705665.1 Bacillota bacterium | reverse complement strand
GACAATTTGCGCCTGTACGGAGACGTCTAATGCGGACACCGCTTCATCTGCCAGAACAAACAAGGGATTAAGCGCCAGAGCTCGTGCAATCGAGATCCGTTGGCGCTGTCCTCCGGAAAACTCATGTGGAAAACGATCAGCGTCACTCTTATTTAAACCTACTACCTCTAATAACTCTTGAATCCTGAAATGTCTTTCTTTTTGACTAAATGATCCATGCACACGGAGAGGCTCTCCGATAATATCACAGATTTTCCAACGCGGGTCGACAGACCCATATGGGTCCTGATAAATGACCTGCATATCCTTCCGCTTTTGGCGTAATTGTTTTTCATTTAGTGCAGAAAGATCACTCCCCTGAAATAATACTTTCCCTCCACTCGCTTTCTCCAGCTGTAACAAAACACGCCCCAGTGTAGACTTTCCACTTCCTGATTCGCCAACAAGACCAAATGTCTCTCCTTTTTTGATCGAAAATGAAACATTGTCTACTGCTCTTATATAGGATGGATTCCGAGAAAACACACTTTTTCCTGCCCGGTAAAATTTGCTTAATTTCTGCACCTTAAATAAGGTTTCATTCAGTGGTTTTGGTTCAAGGTGAATCCTTTCTTGTTTGGGTGGCACTTTTTTTATTTCAAGTTCAGTTTTGTTTTTAATATAGGAATCTATTAAATTCTCGGCGTGCCAACAAGCGGTGTGACGTCCATCGATCTCCATTAATGGAGGCGATTCAACTGAGCATTGCTGTGTTGCATATGGACAGCGCGGGTGGAATAAGCATCCAGAAGGTAAATCAGATAATCCCGGTACAGAACCTTTAATTGAAAAAAGCCTTTTCTCTTTGTCACTGTCTAATGCCGTAATGGATTTCAGCAAACCATTTGTATAAGGATGATAAGGCAGTGTAAAAAGTTGTGAAGCTGCTGCATGTTCAACGATTCTTCCTGCATACATTACAATAATCCGGTCCGCCATTTCAGAAGCTACTCCCAAATCATGCGTGATTAAAAGAATGGCCATCCCAAATTCTTCTTTTAATTCCAGCAGCAACTGTAAAATCTGCGCTTGAATCGTCACATCAAGAGCTGTGGTTGGTTCATCTGCTATGAGCAGGTCCGGATCACAAGCAAGGGCCATGGCAATCATCGCACGCTGCAGCATCCCGCCGGATAACTCATTTGGATATTGCTTCATCCGTAATTCAGCATCAGATATACCCACCCGTTGGAGTAAATAAATCGCCCGGTCTCTTGCTTCAGATTTACTGGATTTTTTATGTTCACGGATCGTTTCAATGATTTGGCTTCCAACTGTAAAAACAGGATCAAACGCAGCCATTGGTTCTTGAAAAATCATGGCCACCTTTTTGCCCCGGATCGAACGAAGCTCCTTTTGAGGAAGTTGTGTCAAATCAACACCATCCAGTAATATATTTCCATCTGAAACTTTCCCATTTTCATAGTCAATCAGCCGCATAATGGCCTTCGAAGTAACGGTTTTGCCGCTTCCTGATTCTCCGACAATACAAACCGTTTCCCCGGCCTGAAGATGCAATGATACATCTTTAATGGCTGTAAGGTCTTGTTCTTCCCTGATAAAATCAACTTTTAAGCCCTGAATATCGAGCAACTTTGCCAATGGATGCCCTCCTTTATCTTGTTCTGCTTGTTTTAGGATCAAAAGTATCCCTGAGCTTATCACCTATGATGTTGATTGAGAGTACAAAAAGAGTGATAGCTAATCCCGGGAATGTACAAATCCACCAGGCAACGGTCAAATAACTTCTTCCTTGGGATAATAATGCGCCCCAATCAGGAATCGCTTTGATTACGCCCAAGCCAAGAAAACTTAAACCGGATCCCAATAATATCGCAGTCCCAAGGCCAATCGTTCCCATCACGAGGAGTGGAGACCAGGAATTAGGCAGGATATGCCAAAGGAAAATGCGCCATTTAGGAGTGCCAATTGAACGTGAGGCATCGATAAATTGCCTTTTTTTAATACTGATCATTTGTCCTCTTAGTACACGAGCATATCCCGGAATCGAAGAAGCGGCGACAGCGAAGACAATGTTAAACAGGCTTGGCCCGAGTGCTGCAGCAATTGCTAACGCAAGAAGAATACCCGGTATTGTCATCAGTATCTCGATGATCCGCATCAAAACCAAGTCAACGTAACCGCCGAGATAGCCGGCAAGTGCGCCGACCATTCCACCCAATAAGCCGCCGATTAATACGGAGACAACCCCTATCAGAAGGGAATCACGACTGCCATAGACTACTAAGCTAAAAACATCTCTCCCAAAATAATCAGTCCCAAACCAATGCTTCATACTGGGCGGACTTAAAGTAGTGGCTGAATTCATGAACGTTGGAGAATACGGCGCGATCCATCTGGGAAAAAACGTGCATATCAAGATAAATAATGTAATTGTTATAGCTCCATAAAGAAACAAATTGGCAACAGAAAATCTTATCTTTCGTTTTGTAAACTTCCATTTTGGAACATGAACGGATGGTTCGGCATTGACCAATTCTTTCATCCAATATCCCTCCTATCCTTTGTTAATGAGACCTGCGTATCCGAGGGTCAATGACGGAATATGATAAATCTACAATCAGATTGACAATCACATAGACAATCGCGGTAAAGAAAACAATACCTTGAATGACCGGCATATCCTTCGACATGATGGCATCTGCAACAATCCGTCCAATTCCCTGTCTTGAAAACACGGTTTCAATGATGACTGCACCAGCCATAAGTTCTCCGATATGGAGACCGATAATGGTAATGGCCGGGATGAGTGCGTTTCGGAGTGCATGACGATACATAACAATTCGCTCTGAAAGACCTTTTGCACGAAGAGTCACAATAAATTGTTCATGAATGACTTCAAGCATACTGGTTCTTACCATGCGGATGATTAATCCTGCGCCAACAAATCCAAGTGATATGGACGGAAGCACCAGTGTCTTCCAACCATTAGAACCCATCGCAGGGACCCAATGAAGCCGGATGGAGAAAAGCAAAATAAGTAAAATCCCTGACCAAAAGGTTGGCATTGAAATACCGAATAATCCGATGAAGCGCGCAATGCCATCAATCCACTTATCACGGTATACCGCTGACAGTACGCCAAATGTCACCCCAATCACAACAGATAAAACAGCGCTGGTAAAGGTCAGGGCAACTGTTGCCGGGAACTGCTCCAGTATTTTAGGAAGAACAGGTTCATGGTTCACGATGGATTGGCCAAAATCCCCACGGAGAAAATGGGTAAAATACTCTGCAAATTGCACATATAATGGTTGATCAAGCCCCAGCTCCCTGCGTAAATTTGCAACCGTTTCAGGTGTGGCACTGGAGGGATCCAGCATGGAAAGGACTGGATCCCCCGGAAGCAAATAGATGATGAAAAAAACAAGCATGAGGGATCCTATAATCGATACAAATGCCGTGATGACTTTCAAAAAGATCTTGTTTGCCAGTGTCACCTCATGTCAGCTCCTTTTCCTTCGATTATTGAATAGTTACATCATTGAACAGTGGATAGCCCAATGTATCAAATGTAAGTCCATGCACCGTTTTAGAAGCCGCAACAGTATATGGAAACACATAAATGGGAATAATCCATGCATCTTTAATAATTTTTTGCTGAACTTTCTTGTAGATTTCAACCCGTTTAGCTGGATCCGATTCGACTGTTCCGTCTTCAAGCCATTGATCTATTTCTGGATCTGACCCTCCCCCTAATCTTTTAACTGCGGCTTCTTCCTGAGGAGTGGTTGAATGATAAAAAGCACGCAGCGCATTGGGATCGGAATTTACTTGACTGTTTCCATAAAGATCATAATCAGCATTTTTTTGTACCACCGTGGCAATATCTTTAGTAATATTTATTTCCACATCGATTCCGATTTGTTTTAATTGCTGTTGGACTATGACAGCTATATCATTTCTTTTCTCCCTGTTTGGAGATCCATCCACATAATTTAAGGTAAGTTTCTTTCCATCTTTCACACGAATACCATCTGTGCCTTTTACATAGCCCAATTCATCAAGCAGTTTATTTGCTTTTGCTATATTGGGTTTTACACTGTTCTTTAATGTGCCGTCATACCCTAATATACCTGGAGTCAGTGGCGACCACGCTCGAGGATAGGTGTTTAGATAAAGAGTTTTAATAATCGAATTAACATCAATGGCAAGCTGCACAGCTTGGCGGGCCTTTACATCAATCCATGGGCTTCTTCTCTGGTTAAAGAAGAGCGTATACGGCAAACCGATGGTGTTTACTTTTAACAATTGGGTTTGCGGATCATTTTTAATAGAAAGAATATTTTGTGGCGGCACCGTTTCCGCTGCAAGCACCTGAGCGCTTTGTACACTGCCGATACGTGTTGCTTCTTCCGGGATGATTTTAAAAGTAATTTTTTCTAAATATGGAGCCTTTTGATTTTTTAAAGTGGAAGGCGCCCAATGATAATCACTATTTTTTTCGACGACAATGTCCCCATTCTCTGTCCAGCTGACAAATTTAAATGGCCCCGTTCCGACAGGGTGTTTTCCAAACTGATCACCATATTTCTCTGAGGCTGTCGGAGAAACAATTCCAAGCATGGCCTGGCTTAAATTACTTAAAAAGGATGTAGAAGGGGTAGCCAGATTAATTTTTATTGTATAATCATCAAGGACTTCTGAAGATTGATACGGTTTAAGAAGTGCTACTGCATTTTTCGCTTGTGTTTTTGGATCCAGTATACGGTCAAAACTGTATTTTACCGCTGCCGCATTAAATGGGGTTCCATCCTGAAACTTTACATCCTTACGCAGTTTGAAAGTATAACTTTTTCCATCATTTGATACGTTCCATGAGGTTGCCAGCCATGGTTTAATCGTATTATCCGGTGCTTGAACTACTAAACTATCATATATCGTTCTAAAGACTCGGACCGCAACGGCTAAGCCGCTTCGATGCGGGTCAAGCGTATCCGGTGTTGTTGCCAACGCATATGTTAATTCCCCTCCGGATTTTACTTTTGTTGCTGCTTTTTTAGTTGTTGCTTCTGCAGTACTGTTTGTACTGGTGCTGCTTGAACAACCAGTTATAAGAAATACAAGTGCTGTCAGTATCGTTAGTGACTTTGCCCAATTCATTAATCTCACATTAAACTCCCCTTATCTATTTTTCACTTTATTTTTCGAATAGCGGTTTACAGGTAATGGGAGACCAAGATTCCCTCTGAACGTGTCCGATTCGTATTCTTTGCGGAAAAGCTCTCTCTCTTGCAGAATAGGAACAACATGTTCCGTAAAGGTCGAAAAGTGGCTTGGGATATTGTAATGAATAATAAATCCGTCTGCCCCTCCTTCTTCGAACCACTTTTGCATAAGATTTGCTACTCTTTCTGGTGTTCCTATAAAAGGTGTACGAGGAGTTGCTAACTGCAGGGCAACTTGTCGAAGTGTTAAGTTTCGTTCCTTGGCATCTTTTTTGATTCGGTCTGTTCCGCTTTTAAAGCTGTTTGAACCCAAATCACCCAGCTCTGGAAACGGCTGATCCAATGGATACTGGGAAAAGTCGTGATGTTCGAAAAAGCGCCCCAAATAGTTCAGTGCCTGATCAATGCTAACTAAACTGGCAATCTCTTGATATTTCTGTTCCGCTTCTTCCTCTGTTTTACCGACGATCGGCTCGATCCCAGGCAAAATAAGGATATGTTCAGGATTTCTGCCAAAAGCAGCTGCCTTTGTTTTAACATCTTGATAAAACTTTTGTGCTTCCTCCAATGTGGGCTGTCCGGTAAAAATAGCATCAGCTTCTTTTGCAGCCAGGGTTTTTCCTGCTTCAGATGAGCCTGCTTGAAAAATAACCGGGTGGCCTTGTTTGGATCTGCCAATATTAAGCGGACCCGCTACTGAGAAGAACTCTCCCTTATGATTCAATGAATGCAACTTAGCCGGATCGAAAAATACACCGGATTCTTTATCGCGGACAAACGCGTCCTCTTCCCAAGAATCCCATAAACCTTTTGTTACCTCCAAATACTCAGCAGCAATTCGATATCGCTTGGCATGATCAGGATGTTCCTCAATCGTCCGCCCAAAGTTTAATGCTGTTTTTTCTAACGGTGATGTCACTACATTCCAGCCTGCGCGTCCGCCACTAATATGATCAAGAGAAGAAAATTGCCGTGCCACTGTAAATGGTTCGCTATATGATGTCGACACTGTTCCAGCAAGGCCTATTTGAGAGGTAACAGCAGCCAATGCAGATAGTATCGTGATAGGCTCAAACCGATTCAAAAAATGCGGCAATGATTTTTCGTTTATATGCAAACCATCGGCAATAAACACAAAATCAAATTTTGCTTTTTCCGATTTTTGGGCTTGTTCCTTATAAAAGTCAAAATTCACACTCGCATCCGGCAATACTTCAGGGTGTCTCCACGCTGCAATATTTCCGCCAACCCCGTGAATGATCGTTCCCAGTTTTAATTGTCTTTTGATAGACATTACAAACATCTCCCTATATTTTTATTACACACTATCTATATCTTAATAGTCGGAATTAATCTTAAAGTGCCACCTTCAAACTTGTTCGATTGAGGATTCAATTCGATTACCCTCTTTATCTGGATTTCTCCTTAGAAGCTTTACGCATGACTTTCTGTTTTTTCTATTTTGCTATTACATTTAGAAAACTTGGGCTCAGCAACTTGATAGACCGTAATCGTTCTTCTTCTTTTTCAACAGGAGTGTGTAAAATAAATTCATCTACTTGATAGGTTTTATGAAGTTGTTCCAAAACATCTCTCACATGTTCTAGGGTCCCGGCAATCACATCTGCCTTATGTTCAGTAATTTCAAATGGTTCCCCAGCCTGCTTTCCGAACGATTCAGCCTGCTCGCGAGATTGAACTGTTACACTGCGCCCGCTTTGTAGATGGACTTTTACAATATTTCTGTCCCCCGCCAGTTGTTCTGCTTCTTTTTGAGACGTAGCCGCAATAGCTGCAACCGAAATAATAAACTCCCCTTTTGGAAAGGCATTCCGGTAAACGTGAGCAGCTTCTTTCAGGATACTTTCTTCACTGTTAATAAATTTTGCAAACACATATGGTATTCTCAAGGATCCTGCAAGCTCAGCGCTTTTTGAACTGGCCCCAAGCAGAAACATCTCGGGTTTTACCGGCGGGATCGGCGTTGCTTGAATACCTGCAAGAGGGTGATTATTATCTACAGAATTTTCAATTATTTTTTGCAACAAAGAAAGCCGTTCTGGAAAATCCGTTCCATCATTAACGGTCCCGTATTGTAGGGCTTTTGTTGATAATGGCAGCCCGCCGGGTGCTTTCCCGATGCCAAGATCTACTCTTCCTGGCGCGAGATTGGATAAAACATGAAAGTTTTCCGCCACCTTGTATGGACTGTAATGCTGAAGCATCACGCCCCCTGAACCTACACGTATCTTACTCGTTCGTGCCAATAAGTATGAAATTAACACTTCTGGAGATGATCCTGCTAACTGTTCTGAATGATGATGCTCTGCTACCCAAAAACGTGAATATCCCCATTCCTCTGCTTTTTGCGCAAGCTGCACCGTTTTCTGCAAGGAATCAAAAGCAGTAGTTCCCGGAATAATTGGACTCTGATCTAAAATACTTAATCGATAGCTCATTTTCTATTTCCCTCTTTTCAATTCAATTCCTAGTTAACTTATATGAATAATAATATTTCACCTTGTGAAACTTATCCTATCACTGAAAATATAGAAACAGCAATACTTTCACTGATAGAAAAATTTATTGCTTTCATTAAAAAAATTAATCAATTCAGTTGAAGAGTTGATCTATGTGAAAGGTTTTCAAATTCCTTGACGGACAATAGAATATCCTTCCACAGAATGGGCTTTTCAAAGCCATTATTTAGCACGGTGGCAAATATGTGCTGATTGATTTTTATAATATGGGAAACATCAATTTCAATCAGCTCTCCCCGATCAAGCTCCTGTTTGATGCATAAGTGTGGTAGGAATCCAATCCCACATTTACTAAGAATAATCGACTTTGCTACTTCAAGATGGTCAACCAGAAATTCAATATGCGGCTCTACATTGGCTACTTCAAATAATTTATGGATCCGATTCCAGTCAAAAGCCCCACATTCAAAAAATACCATTGGTTCAGCTGCTAGCTCCTGAACCGTTAGTTTTTTTTGAAATTGAAATGGGTGTCCTGGATACACCACTAAGCGGACAGAATTATCAAGGAGTTCATGGATTTGAATTCGATTGTGCGAAACCTCCTTCATAAAGGCGATATCTACCTGCTTTTGAAGAAGTTTATCCAGCAAAATATCATTTGGAGCTGAAATAAATTTAAAATGAAGATGCGGGTTTGCTTTCTTTAAGAAAGGAAGGGCAAACGGAATGAAATATTGTGAAGTAATTGTATTAGCTCCTATCACGATCTCTTCTTGATTATTTTCTTTTTTCAAAAGTTTTTTCCCTTGCTGATAGGTTCGAATGATTTGTTCCGCGTACGGAATAAATTCCTTTCCCTCTTCGGTTAGTGTCAGACTTCTCCCCTTTCTCAAAAATAATTCAATATCAAGATCCCGTTCTAGTGTTTTTATTCTTGCTGTTACGGTGGGCTGGGATAAATACAAAGCTTCAGCCGCTTTATGTATACTATCCAAATGGACCACATACATAAATGCTTCAAGGTGATCAATATTCATTTTTTACGTCACTCCCTAAAATAACGAACTCTCACATGTCTTCTTCTTCTTTCAATGTGATAAAAATAAAAAGGCTCCCAACTCAAGATATTTTATACTTGAATTGAGAGCCTCTAGAAGACTAGTCGGCTTTTAAATTTTCTAAATATTTAGCATTATTTTAAATCATACAAAACCTATCAGTCAAGTTGCATTTTAAAATTTTATTTTGTTTCATTAAATTAATGTTCAGCCCTGGTGTTGTTCCACTGTTAATATCTTCAGTTGCAGCAGTGGGAAAATTACCATTCTCCCCCGACGGTTTGACGCTCTCTCAAGATAATGTAATTACTTCATATTTTGAGGCTAACTCAATAAATTGGGCCATCCCGCTGATTTTTCCGGCCACAAGCTTATCATTTAGCTCATAAAAATCAACACATGTTTTACAAGCTAATACGTCAACGCCTTTTTCCTCCAGTTCTTTTAATTGGAGAGATACAAGAGAGCTTTCCGTTAATGTAAACACCCCACGGTTCATGCAAAAAACAGCCTCAGGCAGTTCTTCCTTTTGCTTAAGAATGGTAAAGAAGGTTTCTAATATCCCTTCCCCGAGTTCTGCTTCTCCTTTGCCAAGCTGATCTGAAGCAAGTAAAATTACTTTGTTTTTCAATTTTTCCACCTCACTGATTTAATAATGATATATGTTAGCATATTTTGTATAGTTTTTATGTCTAATTATAAAAAAAGCAAATATATATTATAAAAAAATCTAATACCGATAATAAATTCATGATAGATTGGATATGAAATTCCATTTTACATATATAATTCGGAACGAGGAGGAAAAATATAATGAAAACAACCAAAACAATAATTTTAACTTATTCAGCAATGGGGATCGCGCTGAACGTCGTCTTAGGCACAGTGGTTTCTTGGATGAAAATTCCCTTATTGTTTCTTGATACCATTGGAACCGTGTTGATTTCCGTTGTATTTGGGCCTTGGTGGGGAGTGTTAACGGGCGGTTTAACGAATGTTGTTTTAGGGGCAACAACGGGAGCCTCTGCTATTTTTTTTGGGCTTGTCAATATAGCTATAGCATTAGTCGTTGGGTTTATAGCCAGAAGGTTTGACTTTACAAAATGGTACGTTGCTCTTTTGACAGGAGTTCTTGTGTCAATCATTGCCCCTTTAATTGGAACCCCTATAGCAGTTGCAGTCTATGGAGGACTTAATGGGAGCGGAATGGATTTGGTCGTTTTGTGGTTAAGGGCTTCCGGTGAAAGTGTTTTTGCATCGACCTTTATCTCAAGAATAACCGGGAACTTTATTGACAAGATCATCACTTGCATGCTGGTCATGTTCTTAATCGTCCGCCTTCCAAACTTTGCAAAGATGATAAATAGGGGGAAAAGCAATGCAGCGTAGTAAAAAGATTTTACTTGTTTCTCATTGTATCTTAAATCAAAATACGGTGATTGAAAACGAAGCAAGAGCTGAAGGAGCCATTTTATCCGCTACAGAATGGGCAACGAAGGAAGGCTTTGGGATTTTGCAGCTTCCCTGCCCTGAATTCACATTTCTTGGTTTAAACCGCCCGTCGATGACATACGAGCAGTACAACACCCCTGAATACAGGAAACATTGCAGGGAAATCCTTGCTCCTGTCCTTAACCAGGCAATAGAGTACTTAAAAAACGGCTTCGAAATAGCTGGATTATTAGGAATCAAAGGCAGTCCATCATGTGACCCTTCCAGGGGCATATTCATTGAAGAACTGATCTCCCTGTTTGCAGAAAATGAGATTAACCTGAAAACTTTTTGGTATTTACCAAATAACAGTAATCCAGTCTTTAACAGTAATATACATTATATAAAAGACTGATACCCCTTATACATTTTTAAAATATTTGATACAAAGACAAAGTACCCAACCGTTCCGTTTTAAGGCTGGGCAATAGGAATCTTTTTAAAGATAAGGTTTTTGTCAAAATGATTGATCCTTTCGATTATGTATATTTTTCAAATTGAAACAGCACAATAAAAGATGTTAGAAAAAGATAGGAGACATCTGATTATGAATGAAAAATATCTATATGAAAACAATCACGAAAAAAAAGGATATGGAAATATCCATCATTCAGCTTTAAACTACGTGCAACCTGCTATTGAAAATGCTTTTGATTTTTCACGAGATGCAACTCAAATTTTAATTAACAACATTATCAATAAGCAAAGAAAATAATGGATGAGGTCAATCTTTTTCGGATTGACTCCATCCATTATTTTCTTTGCTTCTTTCGGGAACTTTGCACGATTTTACAGGGGGCTTGCACGATTTTCATCAGGCTTTGCACGTTTTCAGGGGAGCTTTGCACGTTTATCCGCTGGCCTTGCACGTTTTGCCATTTTTTTGTAATCGATAATCTATTTAGGCTTACCTGTTTAATTCTTACCATAAAGCAAGTGGCTGTTTCATGTTAGGTTTTGGATAGATTGAGTCAATTTGCTCCAAATCTTGCTGTGTTAATTGAATCTCAGCTGCTTTCACATTATCTATCACATGAGCAGAATTACTAGATTGTGGTATCGCAATTGTTTGGCCATTTCGAATACACCATGCTAATAAAATTTGAAAACTATTGGAATGATGTTTTTCAGCAATATCCTTTAAAATTTTTTGTTTAGTTAGATTAGTGCCAAAACGATCACCTCTGGCAACTGGGGCATAGGCGATTAACGGCATTTCAAGTTCGGTCATCATAGGTACTAAATCGAATTCAATCCCTCGATCCCCCAGATTATAACGGACTTGATTTGCTGCACATTTTATACCATCAGGTAATTTCATTATTTTTTCTAAATCATCAACATCTAAATTAGAAACACCCCATGACTTAATTTTCCCCTGACCTTTTACCTTCTCCAAGGATTCAATCGTTTCTTCAATAGGAATATTCCCTTTCCAATGTAGTAAGTATTGATCTAAATAATCTGTATTTAATCTTTTTAAGCTATTTTCTAAACTAATCGGTAATTGCTTTTTTGAAGCATTTGAAGGGAGAACTTTTGAAATGAGAAATAATTCTTCACGGTTATAAGGCTTAATAGCATGTGCCACTACTCTCTCTGCATTTCCATCACCATACATTTCAGCAGTATCAATCACTTGAACGCCATGGTCAAGACCGACTCTGATTGCTTCTACTTCTTTTTCAAATTGATGTGCTCTGTCTCCCATATTCCAAGTGCCTAAGCCTATCGGAAAAACTTTCCTTCCTGCAATTTTTACTTTATTCAACTTTCTCACTCCTCAGCTGAAAATTTTATAGCTGAATTCGAATGATTTCCTCACAAGACTATTGTTAATAATTAATCCTAAAAAATTAGTAGAAGTTGTAGTATAAGTCTTACGACCATTTACCAGTTAACACTTCT
>JAUZQA010000619.1 GCA_030705665.1 Bacillota bacterium | reverse complement strand
GGAAATCGTAGCTGGAAGGGGCGCTTTTTTAGAATCATTTCAACTGTTCGGATATAACTTAAATGACTATGATCAATTATTTTCAGAGAATATCGATCTATTGTTAAAATTAAACGAGAATGAATGTATTTCCTGGAAAGGCCATTTTCGTTCAGAGCTTGTGGATATGGCTATTTCGCCGCGGCCCATTCAACAGAGACTTCCCATTTGGATTGGCGTAGGAGGTTCTAAAGAAAGTGCGGAACGTGCAGGGCGGTTGGGGACAGGATTGATGATCGCGGCACTTGGAGGGGAATCTACACAATTTAAACCTTACGTGGAGTCTTATCGGCATGAAGGTATAAAAGCTGGCCATCATTCCAACAAACTTAAGGTAGCTATTGGGTCGCATGGCTATATTGATAAAATTTCTCAAAAGGCGAAGGAAGAATTCTATCCATACTATATAAACTATTTCAAATCGTTTATGAGAGATGGAAGGCTAATGAATATCTCCCAAACTGATTTTGAAAAAATGGCTGGTCCGAATAACAGTTTCTTTGTTGGAAGCCCGCAGGAGATTATCGAAAAGATTCTTCGTCAGCATGAATTATTTGGCCATCAACGTTTTCTTGCACAAATTGATATAGGCGGTCTTCCTTTCAAAAAAGTTGCTCAATGTATCGAGCTATTAGCAACAGAAGTGGCTCCGATTATCCGCCGTGAAACGAAAAAAGGCTGCTAAAAATGTGATTTAGCAGCCGTAATTTTTTGACTAAGTATGTTTTTGAAAAAATTATTTAAAAAATAGTTTCACGATCGAGACAATGATTCCAGCGATAACTGCTGAAATTGGTAAGGTGATGACCCAAGTAATAACCATCCTTCCAGCAACGCCCCAGTTCACACCACGTAACCGTTTAGCAGACCCAACACCTAAAATCGAACATGATGCTACATGAGTGGTAGATACCGGAACCCCTAAATAGGTTGCCCCTTGCATAATCGCAAAAGATGATAAATCTGCGGCAAACCCATTAATTGGTTCGACTTTAAATAATTTTTTGGCAACCGTTTTAATAATCCGCATTCCGCCTATCATAGTTCCCGTACCCATGGCGGCCGCACAAAGGACCTGCACCCAAAAAGGGACATTTAAATTAGATTGAAATCCGCCGGCCACCAGGGCAAAAACAATAATTCCCATTGTTTTTTGACCATCATTGCCTCCATGAGAAAAGGCCGCTAATCCCCCTGATAATATTTGAAACGTTCTAAATCCGCGGGTTACTCGGTGTGGATTAGCACTTTTAAAAATAATTCTTAATAATTTCATGAGGATAAAGCCTATAGCAAAGGCTAAAAAGGGAGAAATAATTAACCCTTTAATAATGTCAGCAAATCCTGCCCAGTTAATCGAATGCCATCCTGACCCAAAAATAACAGCACCTGCAACGGAACCAATTAAAGTGTGTGAGGATGAGGAAGGAATACCAAAATACCAGGTAATAAGATTCCATAAGATAGCTGATATTAACGCCGCAATGACAATTGCTAAGCCATTATGTATCTGTGAGGGATCCGCAATTTTTCCTCCAATCGATTTGGCAACAGCTTGAGAGGTGATTGCCCCGATAAAATTTAAAAACCCTGCATAAACGACAGCAAATCGAGGTGATAGGGCTCTTGTCGAAACGGACATCGCTATTGCATTGGCAGTATCATGAAACCCATTTATGAAGTCAAAAACTAAGCCAAGAATAATGATTGTAATAATTATAGTCATTAGAGCCTCCACATTTTGTAAATGATATTTTGACTGTAAGAGGAGTTCAGGAATTTTTCATGATGATGGTTTCTAAAGTATTTGCAACTGATTGACAATAATCGGATATTTTTTCTAGTTCTTCATATATTTCCTTATATTGAATAATCCGAATTGGATCTTTTTCTGTTTCAAATAAATGTTTGATGGCTTCACGTTCAATTGCATCGCACTGGGATTCAAAATCTTTAATTTTTATGGCATGTGCCCTGATTGGCAGTAACTTTTTATCGGATAGTAAGGCAATCGCTTCAACAATTTCATCTGTGCTTTGGCGGATTGCTTCAACGGATTTCAGCATGTATTCATCCGCTTGAGTGATGGAATACATTTCAAAGAGTGCTGCAGTGTTCTCTAAACCATCCAGAACATCATCCAAACTCATCGTTAATGCAAGAATATCCTCTCGTTCAATTTGAGTGATAAAAGCATTATTTAATTCCATAATAACTTCATGGACATAGTTGTCGCCCTTCGATTCATACTCCTTCATCTTTTCAGAAAAAATTTTAAGGTCACTAACGTTCTTAAGTTTGTAATCAGCAAAGAAATAGGCACTTTCTTTTAAATTTACAGCAATTTCACTTAAAAAAGTCGAAAACTTATCTTTCTTTTTTAACGCCATACTAGCACCTCCACAGGTTTAAGGGTAATCGGACTGCATTTTAGTTATTATTCCTTAATAATTTTTTCCCATTAACTTGATAGCATACATATGCAATGAAAAAGACCCTAGCAAACGGTGCTAGGGTCTTTTTCTAACAAAGGGGATGGGAGATCGTTTCTCACATTCAAACAAAGGGGTATATGTTTGTTGTGATTCACTTCATGTGTTTAATTTACCACCTGACATAAAAGCTGACAATAATTTTGTGCGTTTATTCACAAATATGTCGAAATTTGCTGATATTTTTCATTTCCATGGAAATGAAAAATACTCTATAGGCTGACGAATGAAAGTGT
>JAUZQA010000618.1 GCA_030705665.1 Bacillota bacterium | reverse complement strand
GTTTCGGAAATGTTAGTACATGTGGAAGAGGAGATCATTGGCTACCTTAAGAAAAAAATTGATACCTCTGTTGCAAAGGGAGCGATTCAGCCAACAAATACGGAAATTACCAGTTTCTTAATGTTTAAATTATATATTTCGCTTGTTTCAGATTGGGAACGAAATCACGAGCCGCTACATTCAGAGGAGATCGCCGATGTGATGAAGATTTTTTTAGTAAAAGGATTATCGGAATGATGATTCTCCTTTTTTGGGTAAAAATGACCGAATGGGGAAAGCAGTCATTTTGGTTTTCATCTAAAGTTAAACATGAGAGGGGATTAACAATGGGGATTTTTGCATCACTCAAAAATGAACTATTAGGAATTCTCCATAATCGTAAACTTCTCATTGCGGTTATTGGGGTAATGACTGTTCCGTTATTATACAGCGGCACATATCTTTGGGCGTTTTGGGATCCATACGGTCATCTCGACCGGCTGCCAGTTGCAGTAGTGAACAATGACCAAGGTGCCATCTATAATGGATCAAAACTGGAAGTTGGCAAGGACTTAGTAAAAGAGCTGAAGAAAAAGGAAAGCTTTCAATGGAAATTTGTAAGTGAAAAAGAAGCGGATCAAGGTCTCAAAAATCAAAACTACTATATAAAGGTAGAGATACCAAAGGATTTTTCCGAAGATGCAACAACATTGCAAAGTGATAACCCTAAAAAATTAACGCTTATCTACACACCAAATGAGGGATATAACTATTTATCTTCCAAAATTGGTGATTCCGCAATAGAAAAGATTAAAGAAGAGGTTTCTAGTACGGTTACAAAAACCTATGCTGAATCAATGTTAAAAGGTATGAAGGATGCTGCGAATGGTTTGGCAAAAGCTGGTGACGGCGCAGCAAGCTTAAACGATGGAACGGTTCAATTAGACTCTGGAGCAAAGAAACTGGAGGAAAATTTAAAAACACTTGCGACTAAATCAGTTGCTTTTTCAGAAGGTACTGTGTCAGCGCAAACAGGTTCAAAGCAGCTTCAAGATGGGCTCAATCAATTTGGAGCTGGCTTGGGACAAATGAAAGACGGTACTTCGCAATTACTCTCAGGGGCACAGAAGTCACAAGATGGTGCAACACAGCTATCCAATGGTCTGGCAGGAGCAGCAGCCAAAGTGCCTGATTTACAAAGCGGGTCGAAGCAGGTGGCAGATGGAGCAGCACAGCTCTCAACGGCAATGGGGCAATGGAGTCAAGGCGCTGCAGGGGCGGAAAAAGGAGCAGTAGGCTTAAACCAAGGTTTACAGCAAGTGCTTGGTGAAGTAAGTCAAATGGCTGCAGCTACAACAGATGAAGCTCAAAAAGCTCAACTGGAAACTTTACAAACAACATTGGAGCAGCTTACCGCAGGAAGTAAAGGAGTAGCGGATGGTGTCGGAAAATTATCGGATACTGCAGCCTTGTTATCGCAGTCCTCTGAGAAACTTTCCGCTGGTGCTGGCCAATTGAATGCAGGGCAGGACCAGTTAGCGGGCGGTATTAATCAGCTTGCAAGCGGTGCAAAGGATCTTGCAGGAGGACAGCAGCAGCTCACCACAGGCCTCTCAACATTAAATGACAAGATTGGTTTAGCTATGAATGGCTTTAGTTCGATAACAAACGGAAGCAGCAGCTTAACTTCAGGATTAAATCAATTAGCAGCGGGTTCGGAACAATTCCAAAGTGGAACACGTCAGCTTGCCAATGGGTCAAGTGATTTGGAGAGCGGAGTCAATAAGCTGTCAACAGGTTCAAAGGAGCTGCAGGATAAGCTGCAAAGCGGAGCAAAAGATGCGAGTGGTGTTAAAGCTAACAATAACGTTTATGATATGTTTTCAAAACCAGTTAGTCTAAAAACTTCACGACTCAACCATGTTCCCGATTATGGAACAGGATTCGCTCCATATTTCTTATCATTGAGCTTATTTGTCGGTGCCCTTGTTCTTTCTGTTATTTTTCCAATGCTTGAACCAGCGGGAAAACCGAAAAGCGGCTTTGGCTGGTTTGTGGGAAAATTGGGGATTATTTTAACAGTTGGATTAGCCCAAGCATTGCTGGCTGATTTTATTCTGTTGAAAGTACTGGGCTTGGAAGTAAAGAGTGTTCCGTTTTTTATTATGTTGAGCATTTTTACAAGCTGGACATTTTTCGCGATCATTCAGTTCCTTGTTACTGTATTGGAAAACCCTGGACGCTTCTTAGCTATCATTATTTTAGTGCTGCAGCTAACAAGCAGTGCCGGGACCTATCCAATTGAATTGTCACCTAGCCTTTTACAGACGATTAACCACTTCATGCCTATGACTTACGCGGTTGCAGGCTTCCGAGCGATTATTTCAACTGGTGACTTTAGCTTTATGTGGAGAAACATTGGCTTTGAATCTATTTTCTTTATCACTTTCCTAGCTTCAACGCTAACATTCTTCTTAACCAAATTTAAAAAGAAAATGCAGCAGCAATTTTAAAAAAAGAGGATAACCGTCGCCGGTTATCCTTTTTGTATGGATTAATAAAAATAACTCCGCTTTTCTAAAAAGTAATAAAGGTTTTCGCTGGAGGGGGATGTGTTCTTCCCTTTGCTTTTATCTGCCGTTTCATCCATAAGATTCATGCACATTCCAAATCCAAAGGTGAACATGGAAGCGACCATAATGCCTAATCCGATAAAGGAAAGAACAAAATTGTTGTTGAAGCCGCTTTCGAAAATACTGAATAAAAAAATAGCAAACCCGATGCATATCCCT
>JAUZQA010000617.1 GCA_030705665.1 Bacillota bacterium | reverse complement strand
GGAGCAGGAATATCAAATCTTTGTACAAACCCTTCGTGAATTTTTACAGGAACGAACGCCGAAAATGGAGATTCTCCATTTACTGTTAGATGAAGAAATCATTTTTTATAATGAAAATTCAGAAGAAATTAAAAGGGGCGAGTTGATTAAGATGATTGATAGGAAACTGCTTTCTAATCATCCTGTCTACGTTGACTCTGCCTCGATTGCTCCGCTTTTATCGATTGCTCCTACAACGATATTCCTTTATACCAAAAACCCGGATGAGGCCTTGGTCAGGACAATCAGCAATATTTTTGAAGAAAGAGTAAGGATCTTGCCATACGATTCCTTTTACGGCCATTGTATGAGCTGGGAAAACAGCTCCGAGCCTTTTGAAAATGGATAATAAGAATTCCTTTATAAATACTTTTGCAGATGTTGATCCTTGATTTTTGAAAGTGGAATCATTATAATAACTTACATAGTTACAAAGCGGATGAACTTTAGTCTGCTTGTCATTTAAAATTAATATTTTGCAAAAGTAATGATAAGGATAACAGTATTCACTTACGGTTTAAAGAGAGGGAAGTCTAAGGCTGCAAACTTCCTAACACGAATTGAATGCTTACCACCTTTAAACTTCAGCTTTGAACACTTCTTTAGAAGTCAGTAAAGGTTGACGGTGCGCAGCCGTTATTTGTCCAAAGTCACTTGATTTCGTAAAAAAGTGAAAAATTTGGGTGGAACCACGTGTAAATAACTCGTCCCTAGTCTATAGGGCGGGTTTTTTTATTGTAAAAAAATAAAGGAGGAATCAATGATGTCAGAAGTTGTGAAATTAACATTTCCTGATGGAGCGGTAAAGGAGTTTTCACAAGGAACAACAACAGAAGATGTTGCTGCATCCATCAGTCCGGGATTAAGAAAAAAAGCCATTGCTGGCAAATGGAATGGACAATTACTTGATTTTCGCCGTCCGGTCCCTGGAGACGGTTCAATAGAAATTGTTACACCTGATTCAAAAGATGCTCTGGAGGTATTGCGCCATAGCACAGCCCACCTTATGGCTCAGGCAGTCAAGCGACTATATCCAAATGTAAATCTTGGAGTAGGTCCAGTCATTGAAAGCGGATTTTATTATGACATGGATTTAGAGGAATCATTAACGCCTGAAGATCTTCCAAAAATCGAAAAGGAAATGGCGAAAATTGTAAATGAAAATCTTGAAGTCGTTCGGAAGGAAGTTAGCCGAAATGATGCCGTTAAACTTTTTAAAGAAGCAGGAGATCCATATAAAATTGAGCTAATCGAAGCAATTCCAGAGAATGAAACAGTCACTATTTACGAACAAGGAGAGTTTTTTGATCTTTGTCGCGGTGTCCATGTACCATCCACTGGTAAAATTAAAGAATTTAAATTACTAAGCATTGCTGGTGCCTATTGGCGCGGTGACAGTGATAATAAAATGCTGCAGCGCATCTATGGCACAGCCTTCTTCAAAAAAGAAGATTTAGCGGAGTATCTGAGGCTTTTGGAAGAAGCAAAAGAGCGTGATCACCGTAAGATTGGTAAGGAACTAAACTTATTTACGACTAACCAGTTGATTGGTCAGGGGCTTCCATTGTGGATGCCAAAAGGCGCAACAATCCGCCGTATCATTGAACGCTATATTGTCGATAAAGAAGTAAGTTTAGGCTATGATCATGTTTATACTCCAATCATGGGAAGCGTAGATTTGTATAAAACATCCGGTCACTGGGATCATTATCATGAAGATATGTTCCCTGTTATGGAAATGGATAATGAAGAGCTTGTGCTTCGTCCAATGAACTGCCCGCATCACATGATGATTTATAAAAATGGTATCCATAGCTATCGCGAGCTTCCAATTCGCATCGCTGAATTAGGTACAATGCACCGTTACGAAATGTCGGGTGCCTTATCCGGCCTGCAGCGTGTACGCGGGATGACATTAAACGATTCGCATATCTTTGTTCGTCCAGACCAAATCAAGGAAGAATTCCAACGGGTTGTTGAATTAGTTTTGGATGTCTATAAGGATTTCAACATTACTGATTACTCTTTCCGTTTATCCTATCGGGATCCGCAGGATACAGAAAAATATTTTGATGATGATGCTATGTGGGAAAAGGCACAAAGCATGTTAAAAGAAGCGATGGATGATCTTGGCCTGGATTATTTTGAAGCTGAAGGCGAAGCGGCATTCTATGGTCCGAAACTTGATGTTCAAGTAAGAACAGCATTAGGTAAAGATGAGACCCTTTCAACTGTACAACTGGATTTCTTGCTGCCTGAACGCTTTGACTTAACTTATATTGGAGAAGACGGCAAACAGCATCGACCTGTTGTTATCCACCGTGGTGTCGTATCGACAATGGAACGGTTCGTCGCTTACCTCATTGAAGAATATAAGGGGGCATTCCCAACATGGCTTGCTCCTGTGCAGGTTCAGGTGATTCCTGTTTCACCGGAAATTCATTTTGATTATGCCAAAAAGGTCCAGGAGCAGCTTAAGAGAGAAGGTTTCAGAGTTGAATTAGATGGCCGTAATGAAAAAATTGGCTATAAGATTCGTGAAGCACAAATGCAAAAAATACCGTACATGCTGGTGGTCGGTGACAAGGAAGTCAGTGAAAATGCAGTGAATGTCCGTAAGTATGGGGAACAAAACTCAGAAACCGTGGCATTTGATCATTTCCTTGCATCACTGAAAGCTGAAGTGAAACAAGGATAATGAAAAAATTACCCTATTGAAAAACTCTGTTCAATAGGG
>JAUZQA010000616.1 GCA_030705665.1 Bacillota bacterium | reverse complement strand
TTCTGGTGTAGTCAGTTTGATATTATCATAATCCCCTTCAACCATTGTAACAGAAACACCCAGGCGTTCTACTAGGCTTGAATCATCCGTGCCAATGAAATGGTCTCTTTCTGCTTTTTCGTAAGCTTTTATTAAAAGGGCAAAACGAAAAGCTTGTGGAGTTTGAACAATCCACAAGCTGGACCTTTCTACCGTTTCTGTTACAATCCCATTCTGAACCTTTTTCATCGTGTCTTTGGCCGGGACTCCAATTATGGCTGCATCTTTTGTTTCTGCAGTTTCCACAAGGAGGTGGATCTGTTCTTTTTTAATAAAAGGACGAGCCGCATCATGCACAAGAACAATCCCATCTTCACGAACGGTTTGAAGTGCGTGGTAAATACTATCCTGACGTTCTTTTCCCCCAGGAACCAATCCTGTTACCTTGGATATCTTGTATTTACGAATTAAAGTTTTAAATTCACTTTCATCTTCAGGATGAATAGCTAAAATGATTCCATCACAATCCTCATCGTTTTCAAAAACAAATAACGTATGAATCAAAATAGGAATTTGCTTAAGTTCAATTAAGAGTTTGTTTTTCCCTGCTCCCATCCGTTTCCCCTGACCAGCAGCAGGGATAATGACCCGGTAAGTCATATTAATACCCCAATCTAATGAGTCTTGCCCCTTTTTTAGGCAATTTCTATTTTATAATGCTTTTTCCAATAATTTTGGTTTCGCAAAAATCATTCTTCCTGCAGATGTCTGCAGGACACTTGTGACAAGCACATCGATCCGTTTGCCGATATATTCTCTTCCTTCTTCTACGACAATCATTGTTCCATCATCCAAATAGGCAACACCTTGGTGATACTCTTTCCCATCTTTAATGACTTGAACATTTAATTCTTCACCAGGCAGAACAACCGGCTTAACGGCATTTGCCAAATCATTAATATTTAAAACCGTTACCTTCTGCAGCTCACATACTTTATTTAAATTAAAATCATTCGTAACTAAAATTCCGTTTGTTAATTTTGCCAACTTCACAAGTTTGCTGTCTACTTCTTGTATTTCTTCAAAATCGCCCTCATAAATCTCTACTTTAATCGAAAGTTCTTTTTGAATTCGATTTAAAATATCAAGGCCTCTTCTTCCGCGGTTTCGCTTTAACACATCAGATGAGTCTGCAATATGCTGGAGTTCCTCTAGGACGAATTGTGGAATGACAATCGTACCTTCAAGAAAGCCTGTTTGACAGATATCGGCAATGCGTCCATCAATGATCACGCTTGTATCCAAAATTTTCAATTGCTCGCTGACTGCCGCGTCGCTTTCTTCTTCACCCGTTTTTTTCTTATCTCTTCGATTTGAAAACAGATTCAAAAGCTCGTCCCGTTTCTTAAAGCCAACCTGAAAACCAAGATAACCAAATAAAAGTGTTAGCAAAATAGGAGCAATTGTATTTAAGATTGGGACTTTTATGGCATTTAGAGGTAATCCGATTAAAAATGCGACCAATAAACCGAAGATTAACCCGATACTGCCAAACAGAATATCTGCTACAGGGACTTTTATCAATGAATCTTCAGCCCATCGAATAAATTCAATGACATAATCCACTGCCCAAAAAGAAATAAGATAAAATATTATTGCACCTAAAATAGCTGATACATACGAGTTACTAATAATAGGATTGTTACTAACTTTTAATAATAAAAATAAATCAGGAATTAACAGTATTCCAAGTGTCCCCCCGGTTATTAGGAAACAAGCTTGAACGATACGTTTTAACATTCCTTCACCTCCTTCTATTCATTATAAACATAATCACAAAATTGAAACGTAGGATAATAGATATTTTTTTCATTTGTAACAGCATTGAAATATACTGTATTTTTCCCAAAAACAGTTGGTTTTCAAAGGCTGATTATATATATATATTCAAAGGTTAGCACCGGTAAAATGCTCTGTCAACAAATGGAATTATTTCCAATACCTTATCTACAAATGACGTTCTGTAAAGAGTCGTTCTTTAATAAGCTTGAATCCCTCTTTTATTTTACGGGCCCTTACTTCTCCAATCCCTTCCACTTCATCTAATTCCTCAACCGAAGCAGCAATGATCTTTGGCAGCTCCCCAAAGTGATTGATTAAATTTTCAATGATCACAAGCGGAAGACGGGGAATTTTATGAAGAATCCGATAACCGCGCGGGCACCTAAATTCATCAAGATGAACATAGCCTTGGTAACCCATTACTTTTAACAAACTAGCATCCTCTAATGGGTCAATATTAACCATCAATTGCAACTTTAAAAGTACATCCCGTGCCTTTACTTCCCGATCATAGGCATAATCCTTAATGATTAGCTCTGCTGCTTCTTCTAACTCATTTAAGATTTCATTCATTTGTAGGCGTATCAGTCTGCCTTCCACTCCCAGCTCACTTAGATAAGCCAATAACTCTTTTTTGATTTTTAAAACCATTTCAAAGCGGCGCAGCACCTGCAGGAAATCAATATAGGTAACAGATTCCTCAAACTCCAAAACACTAAGATTAACCACGCCTTGTTCAAAAACAGTCTTATATTTCTCGAGTGTTTGAATGGCCTGATTGGCCTTTGTCAGCATGACTCCAATATCATTTAGTTCATAACGTAAATTCCCTTGGTATAAGGTAATAATATTCCTTCTTTGTGATATAGCAATGACAAGTGCTTTTGTTTGTTTGGCAACCCTCTCAGCTGTTCGATGACGCATTCCTGTTTCAGATGATGGGACCCCAGGGTCTGGAG
>JAUZQA010000615.1 GCA_030705665.1 Bacillota bacterium | reverse complement strand
GGTTTGATTTTGCTGTTCATTTTTAATAATGATAAACTGGCAATTCCATTGCCTTGTGGCACATCTACCGTAATGGACTGTTTGGTTAAGCGATTGATCAGCCAAAGATAGATTTTACTTTCATTTATATTTAAGGTCCCAATCAATTGAAGGTCTTTGTTAAAAATCGCAAGACCTGCCATTTGAAATCCTTTGATACTCTTTCGTTCTTGTTTTTTAGAACTAGGGATCAGTTCAATAACGGGCAGGACTGGAGTGATTCCTTCACTCATGGAGGCAATAATAAAATTTAATAAAGATGTATCTCCCAGCCCCCCCACTTGGTTGTGTTCTTTCAGTGCCCCGAGCGCTGGGATATCTTCTAAAGGATAGGATGCTTCAAGAAAATCCTTCGCTGTGCTCCCCTTTACGATTAGCGTATCCGTTCTTAATCGAATGTCAGGATCGCGGCTATACGTATCTAAAATGGAAGAAAGACCTTGTCTTGCCAACTTTTCTCCAATTATGATCACACGCCGATGCCCTCTAAAAACTTCTCTTGATAATTTTGTCTGCATGTTATCTACAGCTGCAAGAGTATCCTTTCCAGTTCCAGATTCTATAAAAACAGTGTTTCCTGATTCACTTCTTCCACTCTGCCCGAATCCAATTTTCGAGGGGATGATAAATTGAGCACTGATTTGCACCTGGTTTTTCTTCGCTTGATCAAGCCCCCAACCCAATTCTATTGCAAGGTCGTTTAATTCCATGCGATCCCAGCAGCCTGTTAAGAAAAACAAAGAAAAGACGAGTATAAGACAAAACGCCTTGTTCCGGATCATTCGGGCTCCTCCCCTCGTTTCGGGCCAGGTTGTTGACCTTCTTGAAAGCGCCTTTTCTTTTTGCCTGATATGAGCGAGGGAAGAAGTGTCATATTCCATCGAGGTACCCTGATCAATGCATCCCCCATTCCACCAGGAATCTGAGGAGACACTGGACTTAGATAAGGAATACCAAAAGAGCGCATGTTACTGAGATGTATAATAATAGCAAGGGTTCCACAAGCAATTCCAAACAGCCCAACCGTGCCGGCCAAAAGCAGCATCGGGAAGCGCAGCATCCGGTAAGCTGTTCCCATGTTGTATCGTGGAAAAGAAAACGACGCAATTCCGGTGGTCGCCACAATGATGACCATAGGCGCCGAGATAATGCCGGCTTGTACCGCAGCTTGCCCAATAACAAGCGCACCTACGATACTGACCGCGGATCCAATCGGTTTGGGCAACCGAACTCCCGCTTCCCTTAATCCTTCAAACAAAAATTCCATCATCAACGCTTCTACGAGCGCAGGGAAAGGAACTCCTTCCCGTGCTGCAGCAACACTAACTAGCAATGTTGTCGGGATTAATTGGGGATGATAGGTTGTAATCGCGACATACAGAGACGGGAGAACTAATGAAATATTGATTAATATAAAACGGATCCATCGAATAAAGGTTGTGTATAAGGATCGCTCATAATAATCCTCTGCTGCTTGTACTCCTGCCCAGAACGTCATAGGAACGATCAGAACAAAAGGGGTGTTATCCACTAAAATGGCAACTTTCCCCTCTAATAAACTTGCACACACAACATCCGGCCGCTCGGTATTCTGAACTTGAGGAAAGGGAGAAAAAGGCTCATCCTCGATAAACTCCTCGATGAAAGCTGACTCTAAAACCCCGTCAATTTGAATTCGCTGAACCCTTTTACGAACTTCTTCCAAAATTGAATTTGGAGCAATCCCCTCAATATAGGTAATGGCTATATCCGTCAGCGATAAATCCCCAATCGTATAGGGTTCCATTTTTAGTCTAGGGCTCCGAATTCTTCGACGCAGAAGACCCGTATTGACTCTGAGTGTTTCCGTAAACCCGTCCCGGGGACCCCGAACAGAAATTTCGGCGCTGGGTTCTTCAATACTGCGTTTTTCAAACCCTTTTAAATCAGCAACTAACGCCTGAGGCTTCCCATCCGATAGAACGGCAACATTCGCTTTCAATACCCCGTTTATCACCTCACGAACATTAGAAACCACTTTTACTTGAGCAAAAGGGATAAGCTCATCTTGGATGAATTCTCCTGTTGAGCCCAAATTCTCAAATCCATCAGCCATGTATTCAACCATCATGGGTTTCAAAAATACCTGTTGTATGATTTTTGTATCCACTAATCCATCTATGTAAATCAAAAGAAATTTCGTTTTCTTATGAACCATAACCGGACGAATGACAATGTCAGAACAATTTTGAAAAACTTGTTTTAGGACTTGTTCATTTGCAGATAGATCCGGTGTGAGACCCTCCTCTTCAACATTTGGGGGTAGTATGCTGGTACTCTCTAATTCCTGGATGGCTCTTTTTAAAGGCCTCGTCTTACGAACTTTTTTCATCATACTATTCCCCTTACCAAATAATTTTTATAAAATTATTTGGTTAAAGTTTCTCCCTTACTTTGGAAATTATTCGATTGTTTCCCAAATTTGGTTATCTAAAAAGTAACAAGTAGAAAATAATTTCTGCGGATGTTCTTTTATTAATCCGGCCGGTATCCACAAAGGCTGCTACCAAACGCCAATCCCTGACGGTTCACCTTAAAATTTTGTTCCTGAAAGTTGGCAAAAACATGTTTTTGATGATGAAAGTAACATTAACCTTCAATATTATGAAATGGCTGCCTTAACAGGACTTAAAAACTATATCCGTTCTGGTGATGTTTGGGTTAATAGTAGTCGATTACAAAAGGATTTTGAAGAATATTTAGTGT
>JAUZQA010000614.1 GCA_030705665.1 Bacillota bacterium | reverse complement strand
CTCAACTAATTCCTGTATATATTGCGAAAAGTTAAGCAATTCAACATTATTACCTTTGTACAATTCCTCATGTATCAGAGAAATTGAAAGAACTCTGTCCATACTCTCTTTGAAAGCATTCTGAATTTCTGAATCACTAATAGTCTTTCTTCCTTTAAACTTATCAGATTGAAGATCTAGAAGAGAGCTTACTACCTGAAGATTGTTTTTTATTCTATGATGGATTTCCTTCTTTTGTGCAATTTCAAAATTTCTGAGAGTTTCATCTGATTTTTTGCGCTCGGTGATGTCTGTTAACATACTCAAAGCGCCAATATAATTTCCTTCCTTATCAACAAGAGGTTTTGCATTTAGAATTATCCAAAGTGGTGAGCCATCCTTTCGTTTTAATTTCAGTTCGTAACTACCATACTCTCCCTTTCTCCTTTTTTCCAGATTCAATTGGACAATAGGTATATATTCTTCACTGATAAAACCCCATATTGGTTTACCAGTTATTTCATGTGTATTAGATAACAACATATCTGCAAATTTATTGTTAACGTATGTGATTATGTTGTCATTGTCTGTTAGTAGTATGCCTTCGTTTGCTGTCTCAACTATATTGCGGTACTTTTCCTCGCTTTCCCGAAGTTTTTCTTCTGCTCTTTTGCGTTCGGTTATATCTCTGCCAATTATCGAAATAGCAATTAGCTTTCCATTAGTATCTAAAATTGGAGAATAAGTTATTGAGACATATATTTCCCTTCCATTCTTTCCTAACCGTAAAGTCTCATAATGATAGTAACTTTCTCCATGTGTAATCAGTTCAATTAATTTCATTGTTTCGTTCTCTAAATGGGATGGAGCCAGAATGGATACATGCTTTCCGAGAATTTCTTCCGTAGAATAACCATAAATCCGCTCTGCTCCTTTGTTCCAACTCGTAATGACGCCATCAAGGGATATAGTTCCTATAGCGTCTGGTGATGATTCCACAATATTCGCTAAGTACCGAATTTTCTCTTCAGCATTTTTACTCTCAGTAATATCTTGAACTATTCCTTTTACTCGAATAGGGGTATTTTTCTCAAAAATAAAATCTGACTTCATGTGGAGTGTACGTTCTTCCCCATTAGCTAAAACAATTCTAAAATCAAACCCAGACGTACTTACTTTTCTGGTATAATCAGTGGCTTTACAGTAGTAATCCAAGTCGTCGGGATGAATATAACTATAATATTCTTTTAGAGATGGCACCATTTTTTGAGGATCACGTTTAAAAATACGATACATTTCTTCCGACCAGTATGCTTTATCAGTAGCAATATCCCATTCCCAATTTCCTATATGAGCCATTTCTTGAGCTTCTGCAAGACGTTTTTCACTATCTTTTAACGAATTATAAGCTTTCTCAAGATCTGTTGTACGTTCTTTAACTTTTTCTTCCAATGTTTCTTTTAATTCCAGAAGTGCTTCCTCAGCCAGCTTGCGAACAGTAATATCATCGAAAATGATAGCAACACGGAAACTTCCTTCACCGCCGATACGAGTCGCAAAACTGGAATACCAACGATTTAAGGATTGAACGTAATTTTCGAAACGTACTGACTTGCCAGTAAGCGCAACTTCTCCAATGGTGTCAAACCATTGTTCTTCATAAACTGTGAGAACTGAACGAACGTTTTTTCCCTTTATGTCAAACCTGAATCCTGTCTTTTGTTGAAAAACTGAGTTATAATCCAACATCAATAAATCAACCGGCTTGCCTGTGTCGTCAATAATGACTTCAACTAAGCAAAAACCCTCGTCAATTGAATTAAACAGAGTGCGGTATTTCTCCTCATTTTCCCTAGTTTTCTCTTCAAGCTCTTTCCGGTCACTTATATCGAATCCAGAAATACTTACTAACTCTTGTTTAGGCAATGGAGAAAAAACAATGAGGTATGTTCTATTTCCAACTTTAACCTCTGTTTTCTCAGAGCTATTCTTTGAGATTACAGTTTGAACAAGTTCTTCGACATGTGAAGGCAGTTTTTCTCCTACTTTCACACCCCATTCATTTAATAAGGGCTCACCTGCCTCATTTGAGTAAAGAATTACCCCCTCGTTTGCTACATTAAGCACAGGGTTTGGACTCATTGCCGGAAATTGTTCCATTTTCGCTTTCATATTCACCTTGAAGATTTTCCTTTGTAGCAATACTTTTTTTAATATATTCCAGAAATCACTAGCAATAGAATATTATATTTTACTTTGTATAAATATATGATTGTATTTTAAATTTTAGTACTTTTTAATCGTAAAAATTATCGTTAATTTTGGAAGAGAATAGATAGCAGTAATCTTTAAACTACTATGAGCCAGAGAATAAAATGGTTTTTATTTAATTTAGAAAGATTTTCTTGGTATTTAAAAATCAGGTATTATTTAAGGAAGTTAATAATTATATTTGATTACATGTTATAATATAAACAAATAAAAAAATAAAAAAGCAGATTCTCATTCATTCTTGCTACACTTCACTGAAATAAAAAGATATTAATGTTTTATCCTGAAATTATTTCACGTTGAAATTTTTGTAAGTTCCATATGAACTAATTTTATAAAATTCAAAACTACGGCTTTTTTCCATTATCAAGAGACATCTAGAAAAGTGCCTATGTGTTTCTCTTGGGATTTTTGCATTTGATGGAACTGTTATCGGTCACAATCCCTGTATTCCTATATTCGATGAAATAACCGAGTTTAGAGAAACATACCCTAGTTTTCAAAACTTAGAATATAAAATCAGGAGGTAGACGGTT
>JAUZQA010000613.1 GCA_030705665.1 Bacillota bacterium | reverse complement strand
TGGCGAGAAGGTCACACCCGTTCCCATACCGAACACGGAAGTTAAGCTTCTCAGCGCCGATGGTAGTTGGGACGAAAGTCCCTGTGAGAGTAGGACGTTGCCAGGCGGATTAAGACAACCTGATTCAGGTTGTCTTTTTTTTATACGAAACATAGTGTTTCGTATAGCGATCCAACGTTGTTTAATGAGGTGTTTTATCCGCAAATTCTCCGATTATATCCGCACGTTTCCTCCATATATCCGCATCTTTTGGTCATATATCCGCACGCACCAGACCGCACCTTAAATCCCGCAATAATTACCGGGATTTTTTCAATAACGTAGCAATTTCCCCCCTTCTATTTCCATTGCGAGAGATTCCTTCATAGATCCCCTTTTATTTTTTCTCATTAAAGGGTTAAAAAAATTGAAAAAACTAATGTTTTGCGATGACGAGATTTGGAGAAAATATTACAGTAGCATTTCGTTGCAACTAAACATATACTTCATGTATAATTTATGTCAAATATAGTCAAAGTCAGATTGGGGGGTGGTTAGATGAGAAACATCTCCGATATAATAGAAAGCTACTTAAAACATGTTTTAGAAATGAGTGAAGAGGACCTCGTTGAAATCAAGCGCAGTGAAGTTGCAGACAAATTTCAATGTGTGCCATCACAAATAAACTATGTTATTAACACAAGATTTACTGTGGCAAGAGGATACATTGTTGAAAGTAAGCGGGGCGGCGGCGGATATATTCGGATAATGAAAGTCGAATCTCACGACGACGCACACCTAATCGACCATTTATTGTCACTTTTGCAAAACAGGATAAGTCAATCAAGTGCCGAAGATATAATATACAGACTTGTCCATGAGGAGATCATAACAAACCGAGAAGCAAAAATTATGTTAAGTGTGATTGATCGGTCTGTTTTATATATCGATCTTCCATACCGAGATGAATTACGATCAAGAATGCTTAAGGCAATGTTAACATCATTACGATATAAATAAAGCAGCAGGAGAGGTGAATTTATGATTTGCCAAGAATGTAATCAAAGGCCCGCAACACTGCATTTCACAAAAATTGTCAATGGTGAAAAAACCGAAGTACATCTTTGTGAGAAGTGTGCGCAAGAAAAAGGCGAAATGTTTATGTTCAGTGGGGAATCTGGTTTTACTTTCAATAACCTATTAGCTGGACTTCTGAACATTGATACATCGTTTAAGCAAAAAAACAAAAGTACATTTCAGCAGGAGGAAATCCTTCAATGTGATCGATGTGGAATGACTTTCCCTCAATTCGTAAAAAGAGGACGTATTGGCTGTTCCCATTGCTATGATACTTTTAAAGATGAATTGAAGCCTGTATTAAAACGTTTGCACAGTGGTAATTGGACCCATAATGGTAAAATACCAAAACGTAGCGGCGGGGGTATTCAATTAAGAAAGAGAATTGAAGATTTAAAAGGCGAGCTGAAAAATTCAATTATCCAGGAGGAGTTTGAAAAAGCAGCATACCTTCGAGACGAAATTCGTTCCCTTGAACAGGAGTTAACCGAAAACCAAGAGGGAGGGAAATAACGTGTCTTTAGAGCAGTTTTTAAATAATGCAATAAGCCCTTGGATGAGTAAAGAAGGGCCAGATTCTGACATCGTACTTAGCTCACGAATCCGGCTGGCTCGAAACTTTGAAGATTATAAATTTCCTACTTTGTACTCACCAGACGAAGCCAGAGAGATTGTAGGTAAGATGGAAGACATCATTTACACTTCTGGATTTAATCATTATGGATCAATGGAATTATTAAAAATAGATGAAATGCAGCCGCTGCAAAAAAGGGTATTGGTTGAAAAGCATTTGATCAGCCCTCAGCTTGCTGAAGAATCCCCATATGGCGCTTGCTTGTTAACTGAAAATGAAGAAGTCAGTATTATGCTTAATGAAGAAGATCATGTTCGCATCCAGTGCCTTTTCCCTGGTTTGCAATTAACAGAGGCACTTAACGCTGCCAACGAGGTGGACGATTGGCTTGAAGGGAATATCCAATATGCATTTTCTGAGAAGTGTGGATATTTAACAAGTTGTCCAACAAATGTAGGAACAGGTCTCCGTGCTTCCGTAATGATGCATCTTCCAGGATTAATTTTAACGCAGCAAATTAATCGTATTATCCCGGCAATTAACCAATTAGGTTTAGTAGTTAGAGGAATTTATGGGGAGGGCAGCGAAGCATTAGGTAACCTCTTTCAAATTTCTAATCAAATTACCCTTGGAAAATCAGAACATGACATTGTTGAAGATTTGAAGAGTGTAGTACATCAATTGATTTCCCAAGAAAGGTCTGCCCGGGAAGCATTACGAAAGACTTCTAACATAGAATTAGAAGATAGGGTGTTCCGGTCCTTGGGAACTTTGGAAAACAGCCGAATTATTGAATCAAAAGAAGCAGCGAGATGTTTATCCGATGTTCGGCTGGGAATTGATATGGGTTATATTGAAAATATTTCTAAAAATATTTTAAATGAGTTAATGATTTTAACGCAGCCAGGCTTTTTACAACAGTATGCCGGTGGTCCATTAAGGCCAAATGAACGGGATATCAGAAGAGCAACACTTATTAGGGAACGACTCAAAATGGAAAAGAGAAAAGGTGAGGAGGAATAGACGATGATGTTTGGCCGTTTTACTGAAAGAGCACAAAAGGTTTTGGCTTTAGCACAAGAGGAAGCAATTCGTATAGGACATAATAATATTGGAACTGAGCATATTTTACTAGGTTTAGTTCGCGAAGGCGAAGGG
>JAUZQA010000612.1 GCA_030705665.1 Bacillota bacterium | reverse complement strand
ATGGACAAAATACTTCACTCATTTTTGGAGATGAAACAAGGGCATTAGCTGGCGAGGAATTTATTCAAGAAACGTTGGGCGACCTCCAATTTGAATTGTCTGCCCGCACCTTCTTTCAGTTGAATCCAGTTCAAACAGTGGTCCTCTATAATGAAGTAAAAAAGGCTGCAGGTTTGACTGGTAATGAAAAAGTGGTGGATGCTTATTGCGGTGTAGGTACAATTGGGTTGTGGCTGGCAGACCAAGCAAAAGAAGTCCGTGGTATGGACATCATTCCGGAATCAATTGAAGATGCAAAGAAAAATGCAAAACGCCATGGCATCACCAATACCAAATACGTACCAGGTAAAGCCGAAGAGGTTCTCCCAAAATGGGTGAAAAAAGGCTGGAAGCCGGATGTTATCGTTGTAGACCCACCAAGAACAGGTTTGGATGATCAGCTGCTCCAAACCATCCTCCAAGTGGAACCCAAAAAACTTATTTATGTTTCATGTAACCCGTCAACCTTAGCAAAGAATATTCAAACGTTAAGTAAGAAATATGAAGTGAAGTACATCCAGCCGGTGGATATGTTCCCGCAGACGGCACATGTGGAGTGTGTGTCAAATCTTATTTTAAAGAGAGGAAAATAGCTAAAGACAAAAGTTCCTATCATTCGTCACGTTGTGTATTCTTTTGCCGGCAACAGGCCTAAACAAATGTTACTAATAAACTTAATAAACTGAAAAAGGCAGACTGTATTGACTATGAAATTTTTCCTTGATAGTATTCTTTCTATAAATTAATAATGATTTACCTTGTATAAGTTCAATAATATGGATTGAACGTCTCTACCTAGCTGCCGTAAATAGCCTGACTACAAGGGCGATAACTAGACTACTCACACACTTTTTATTGTCCTTTTCAGAATACTTCCCCGGCAGTTGGCCGGGGATTTTTTATTTTACTAGATTCGGAGGGCATCATGAAAAACTACTTTCAATTTTCCGAGCGGAACACTTCCTTTAAACAGGAAACGATAGCCGGAATCACAACATTTCTTTCAATGTCTTACATTCTTGTGGTTAATCCGATCGTTTTAAGTCAAACAGGTATGGATAAAGGCGCGTTGTTCACGGCAACAGCTCTTTCGGCTATCATTGGTTCCCTACTAATTGGGTTAATCGCTAACTTTCCGATAGGTATTGCTCCGAGCATGGGAATTAATGCTTTTTTCACTTTTACAGTATGTATCGGGATGAAAATACCGTGGGAAACAGCCTTGGCCGGGGTTTTTACTGCAGGAGTCTTATTTATGATTTTAAGCTTGTTAAAAATCCGAGAAAAGATCATTAATATTATTCCTCAGGACCTAAAATATGCAATTGCAGGTGGAATTGGCTTTTTCGTAGCGTTTATTGGATTGAAAAATGCCGGAATTGTGACTGCCAATAAAGCTACCTTTGTAGCAATCGGAAATTTGAAATCTGCTCCGACATTACTTGCTATTACTTGTTTTATTATTACGATTATTTTATTAAATAGAGGAGTTAAGGGTGGAATTTTTTACGGGATGGTGCTTTCAACCATAATTGGCATAGTATTTGGAGTCATTAAAGCCCCGCATGCGATCGTTGGAAGTATACCAAGCCTTCATCCTACCTTTGGGGTAGTTTTCAGTCATTTGGATGATATCTTTACTCCAAAGGTCCTTGCTGTCATTTTTATCTTTTTGTTTGTTGCCTTTTTTGATACAGCAGGGGCATTAATTGCCATTGCCAGTCAAGCGGGTTTAATGAAAGATAACCAAATTCCAAATGCGGGAAAAGCTCTCCTTGCAGATTCAATGTCTGCTGTTGTTGGCTCCATTTTAGGTACCTCTACTACAGCTTCATTTGTAGAGTCAACAGCAGGAATTGGCGTTGGCGGAAGGACAGGTTTTACATCCGTCATCATTTCAGCATGCTTTATTGTTTCTTTATTTTTTTCACCAGTTCTTTCTGTAGTCACTCCGGAGGTAACGGCCCCTGCGCTTATCATTGTGGGTGCGATGATGGCAACGCAATTAAGCAAAATTAACTGGAGCAATTTGGCTATTGTGATACCAAGTTTCATCACAATTATTACGATGCCGTTGACCTATAGTGTCGCAACAGGAATTGCTCTGGGATTTATCCTTTACCCGATCAGTATGATTGCTATGAAAAAAACAAGAGAAGTACATCCGATTATGTATGTTCTTTGTGTAACATTTATAGGCTATTTTGTATTTGTTGTTTAAACTGGAAAAAGGGGTCGGTTTACCTGCTTCTAATCAAATAAATTAAAGTAAAGGCAGATGGGAAAAAATTCTTCATAAATTAGCCACAAATTGGATAGGAGAAATATGTTAATCTAATAACATAAATTAATAGCAGGCTTAGAGACTTGGAGAAAGCCATAAAAACGCACAGGAATGTTAAGAACCTTTCCTGTAAGTTTTTATGGCTTTTTTATTTGCTTAAAAAGAATAATCCCTCGGAGGGAAACAAAATGGTAAAAATGATTGAAACCGAAGTAATCGTAATTGGTGGCGGAGCCACTGGGGCGGGTGTGCTCCGAGATTTGGCACTCAGAGGCATAAAGGCGATATTGATTGAACAGCAGGATCTTGGACATGGAACGTCGACACGAAATCATGGTTTGTTACATTCAGGTGCTAGATATGCTGTAAGGGACGAAGAAGCTGCGATCGAAAGCTACCGCGAAAACCTGATCCTAAAAAGGACCATTCCTGGTTCTATCGAACAAACAGGTGGATTTTTTGCAAAAGTAGCGGAAGATGAAGAT
>JAUZQA010000611.1 GCA_030705665.1 Bacillota bacterium | reverse complement strand
TTTGCAAGTAAAGCTGCTGAGGGCACTCCAGGAGCGGGAAATTATGAAATTGGGCGGTTCAAGGGCCATTCCGATTAATATCCGGGTGATCACCGCGACAAATAAGAACCTGGAGGAAATGGCCGCTGATGGATCATTTCGTGAAGATTTATTTTATCGAATTCATGTCATTCCGTTATTTGTACCGTCGCTCAGTGAGCGGACGGAGGATATTGAACCACTTATGTACCATTTTCTTGAGTATTATAACGAGCAGTTTTCCACGAAAAAGCACTTTTCTGAGGATGCATTGGAAATGCTTCGCTCCTATCCATGGCCGGGTAATATAAGGCAATTGCAAAATATTATTGAACGAGCAATGGTGATTTCCAGAAACCAGCTGATTACGGCCAATGACCTTGTATCTATTTTAGAAAAGCGGAGAGTGCAGCAAATGCCGGTTGAAGTTCATTCAATTGTTCCGTTAAATCAGGCCATTCAATATACGGAACAGCAGTTGATTCGGATGGCGTTAAAAAAATATAAGACACTGACAAAAGTGGCTGAAGTCCTGGAGGTAAGCCAGCCTACGATCAGCAGGCACTATAACAACCTCCGCCAGATTATTGGGATGGACTAGAAAAGCGGAAGCGCTCGAAGTAAAGGACGTCGGCTTAAACCAGCCGCGTCTCATTCATCAAAGCTGAGTAATTCCTAAAGGAACGCCACCATTCATTCATAAATGAATAATTGTTATTCATTTATGAATGAACTTACCCTGATGGGCTTTGGGAAACTGCATTTTATCTGATGTTAATAAGTTGGCACGAAACTTGCATTAAATTATATTACTAGCTAAATGCTTTATCTTTTTTGTGAAAAATAAGTATTTCCGAGGGAGGAATGAACGGAACAAGGGGGAAAAGGAACCAGATTGGGATATTATGGGTTAAAAATTCGGACTATTCGAATTTGAAAGACATATTGAACAAACTGTGAAAAATTCATGTAATGGCTTCACTACCTACATGGATATGTAAGCGGTATCATTATTGTTATTTTTTTTATTCTTAAGGGGGATTTATATGAACAATCGGGAAGTTAGGTTAGAACGTTCACTTACATTGCCGCACTTGGTTTTATTTGGACTGGCCTATTTGGCGCCAATGATCGTTTTCGGAATTTATGGCACAATTTCTACAGAAACACATGCAACGGAGGCGAGTGCCTATCTAGTTGCGTTAGTTGCCATGTTTTTTACCGCCTTGAGCTATACACAGATGGTAAAGGCATATCCAGTTGCAGGTTCAGCATATACCTATACACGGAAATCACTCAATCCCCATTTGGGATTTATGGTCGGCTGGGCAACCCTTTTGGATTATGTATTTATTCCAATGGCTATTTGGCTGATCGGGGCCGCCTATTTTAACGCTGCGTTTCCGCAAGTGCCGCAATGGCTTTGGGTACTATTATTTATTGTTATCACAACAGGAATTAATATTTTAGGGATTAAATTAGGAACAAAAGTAAACTTTCTCATGATGGTCTTCCAATTTCTCGTTATTGCACTGTTTATCATTTTAGATATTAAGACTGTGTTAACGGGACATGGAAGCGGTAATCTCCTTTCTGTCAACCCGTTTGTACACAGTGGTACTTCCTTTTCATTTGTACTCGCCGGTGCTTCCATTGCTTGTTACTCGTTTTTGGGATTTGATGCGATTACAACGTTTACGGAAGAGGCGCTCAAGCCAGAAAAAAATATTCCAAGAGCCATTATTTTAACAACTGTAATTGGCGGGGTTATCTTTATTGCTTCATCCTATTTTACCCATTTAGTCCATCCAGGCTTTCAATATAAAAGTGTCGATTCTGCCGGTTTTGAAATTGCCAAGCAGATTGGCGGAAATTTATTTAGTGCCATTTTCCTTGCTGGAATTATTATTGCCCAGTTTGCATCGGGAATTTCAGCCCAGGCAAGTGCATCAAGGCTTCTGTATGCAATGGGCCGCGATTCAGTGCTTCCAAAGAAATTCTTTGGTTATCTCAGTCCAAAATTTAAAACACCTGTTCTCAATATTCTACTCGTTGCGGTTATTGGGCTCTTGGCCTTAAGGCTGAGTGTATCGACCTCTACTTCCTTCATTAACTTTGGCGCCTTTGTTGCGTTTACGTTAGTGAATGTTTCGGTTATTTCTCACTTCTATGTAAAAGGTAAGCATCGAGGTTCCAAAGCCAATATTTTCTACTTAGTTTTCCCGCTGCTTGGGACTCTGTTTGACTTGTGGCTATTAGTCAATCTCGACCGTAATGCGTTAATTTTAGGCGGAAGCTGGGCTGTGGCTGGTTTTGTTTATTTACTTGTTTTGACTGGAATGTTTAAACGTCAACCGCCAGAAATGAAATTTGACGGTTTGGAAGAAGAATCAGCATAATTTCTTTATAGAGGCAGAGGCTCCATTTGGTTTGGGGTCTCTTCTTAAGTAGGAGGACGATACAATCATGAGGGACATAAAAATTGCTATTGCTCAGCTGGCCATTGTCGATGGTGATAAAAAGGCAAATCTGAAAAAGATGGAATACGCCATAAAGGAAGCTTGTGAAAAAAGGGCAGAAATAATTGTCTTTCCTGAATTAATGCTTACGGGCCTCGTGGAAAAAGACGAAGTAAAGGCATTGGCAGAGGCCCGTGACGGGAAATCTTTTAAACAGATTCAAACGATGATACAAGAGCATCCCATTTCAGTTGTCTATTCTTTTATGGAACTAGGCGCCGGAGGGGAAGTCTATATTACGACCTGTTTGATTGATCACAACGGCGAGGCTATGGGGTATTAC
>JAUZQA010000610.1 GCA_030705665.1 Bacillota bacterium | reverse complement strand
AATGCTGACTCTCTTTAGCTAAATTCAGTGAGTCGATATTTTGCCCCACTAATTTTGAAATGGTCAAACTCACTAAAAGTGCTATTGAAAGTATATTCAAGGCTACATGTCTTATTTTCACTTTCATGGTTTTATAGCTTTGTTATTTATTTGTAATTCTTAAATACTCCTTTGATGGGCAATCTCATGAATACCCGTAAGCAACTATGCAGTCAAAATGAATTGTAGTTATTTTTAGAAATATGTAAAATTATAATAATTCCAATTCATAAAAAATCAAAGCAAACAAATCCTCAGGATCTCTCCGGCCTTCTGATACGGAAATCTTCTTTTCGTCCCGATTCTCCTGGATTATTAGAGTTGAAACTTATTCGACGATAAACTTCTCACTTGCTACCAATTCTTTCATGTAAACAAGACGGGCAACATACATCCCTTTATGCCAACCAGAAATATCAATTTTGAGTTCTTCGGTCGTTTGTTGAATTTCTGATGAATAGACGATTTTGCCAAACAAATCATAGATCTCAAGATTAGCAGAATTCCACTGATGGTAAATTGTTGTAGTGGTTAAACCGTTCCCCTGGTTTCTGTGGGTAAGGTATTTCGGAATTTCAAGTGTGATCATGGTCGTTGCCGGATTTGGATATACCTTCAGTTTGAAAAACCCAGGTTCCATAACGGGATCGTGTATCGCTGTGATAATCCCGCAATCATCAGGTGACACAGTATCCGAGACAATCGGATAAGGGCACAGACTGTCATAAAACCTTGGTACGGTATAAGTTGAGTCAAACTCAAGATTCGTGTTGAATTTATAAAGGTAGATGT
Organism: Bacillota bacterium; assembly: GCA_030705665.1. Next base: position 1,991 of record JAUZQA010000610.1, on the reverse strand, counting down.
TCATAGTACTGCTGGGTATATTAAAATCTCCGGCTGCTACTATTTTTCCATCAAAAGAAATGAAAGATTCCTCAAGCGTAGAATACAAGACATTTTGAAATAAAACTTTAACTTTAGACACGACTCCTAATGTATCCGATTTCATAATTCCAACAGTTTGAACATTATTTCTATCCTGCCAAACGGATGCGATGAACAAGGAATCATTATTTTTCAAATTTAATGTTGCAGCACCGCCAATTATGGATGCGGGTCCTGGATTAATTATTATCGAATCCAAAATTAAATCCCTGTAATAGGCTGACTGTCCGTTTGGGCTGATCTTAAGGAAACAAGGGGGGCCGCCAAAAGGAATAGAATCTCGAAAATGAGTAGCCGTAGTATAAATATATCCTGATTGATTTTCGGAAGGATATTTTGAGAGCTCCCCTAAGAAACCTATTGACGTTCCAAAAGGAAGGGTCCACTGATCATTCCCATTTGAGTCTGTCTTAATGATCAGTGGCCTCAAATAATAAGTGTGACCAGGAGATCCTTCATATGCATCACCTGTGACAATGAAATCCTTGGTCGATGTCACAAGTATATCTCTTCCTTCGGCATTCTGAATTAATGAGTCAGATACATTGATCAGGTTTTCCCATAAAATGTTACCGTTGTTGTCCAGCTTAAAAAGCCATATCCTCTTTGTGATCCAGTCCTGGAAATAATCAACAAGCGAAATGTATCCGCCGGGAATACTTTTTATTTTCACTCCATAATCATCGTTCCCTGGAGTTGAAACAATGTTGCACCATTGCTTTTCACCGCAGGCATTGAATTTCATAAAAACAACATCATAATTTCCAGGATCAAGCTTGTTGGTAACTCCAGTCAGCACAAATCCGCCATCAGGGGTTTGATCAAAGCCATTGAATGAAATTTGATATGAAGGGGAAAAGATTGTTTTTGTCCAGAGCAGGTTTCCGTTAATATCTGTTTTGATGATCCAGCTATACATTTGGGGTACAAAGGGTCCCGGTTCAACCTGGCATACCATCATATACCCTTTATCATACGATTCAATAAGCCCTCCCTGAAGGTAGGTATAGCTGGAAGTTCCAAAAATTTTTGGCCAGTCCTGTGAAAACAGGGTGCATGGAATAAAAAGAATTCCAATTAGTAATCGGGTAATTCTCATATTACATATTTGTTGCTATTTCAATTGCTTTTATCTTAGTATTAACAATTTACCTGATTGAACTGTCTTCCCACAAGAGTTAATGGTTGCAATAATTTTGACTGGCCGAAAACGGGGAAGCTTATAAAACATCTAGAATTTATTTTATGGGTTTCAACTCATTTAATACTGAAGCACAGCAACATTACAAAAATGATAAAATATATTCACAAGACAAAAAGAACCTGCCAAATCTCTCCGAAAGGCTTAACAAACACCTATGAAAACAACGTAAGGACGAAGGACGAAAGACGTGGGACGAAGGACGAAGGACGAAGGACGTGGGACGTGGGACGTGAGACGTGGGACGAAGGACGCGTAACGCGTGACATGGTGTCGATGAACGCCGAACTCCGAACGCCGAACTCCGAACCCTGAACGCTGAACGCCGAAGGCGTTCAAAATCAATAACAAGCGGAACTCCAAAATACTAAGGAACCCTGAAAGGGTTCAATATGAAGACTTTGCTAAAACCATAGCGGTTCGTTAGCGGGTGTTATTCTATCTTTTCATGCTTTAAATACTGAATCCATTGTTTTTCAAGGATGGATTCTGACAAACCGTATATGATTTCAAAATTCTCAGGCTCTTTTATCAGTAAAACCAATTTTTCAATACCATATGTAACAATCAGGAATTCAACAATCGTAACAGAAAGACCATAACCATCCATATTGCCAAATTCCATAACTGATGCGGTAGCAAGTTGTGTCCATGTTGGCGGTGTCTTTGCTATCACACTTGATTCTACCGTTTTTCGGATATGTTCGTT
>JAUZQA010000061.1 GCA_030705665.1 Bacillota bacterium | reverse complement strand
GCTTACAATTTTAATGCTGGACCATCCGCCCTTCCATTAGAAGTATTGGAAAAGGCACAACAGGAACTAGTAGATTTTCGTGGTACCGGAATGTCCGTTATGGAATTAAGCCACCGCAGCAAAGATTATGAAGCGGTCCACAATCAAGCAATTGCCAATTTAAAAGAATTGCTTTCTATTCCTGATGATTATGAAATTTTATTTGTTCAGGGTGGAGCAAGTTTACAGTTTTCAATGATTCCAATGAATTTCTTACAACCTGAGCAAAAAGCTGGATATATCATGACCGGTTCATGGTCAGAAAAGGCCTTTAAAGAGGCTAAGTTATTCGGAAATCCTTATCAATTGGTAAGCACAAAGGACAGCAATTACAGCAGAATTCCAAAGCTTGATGAAATCCAGTACAATCCAGATGATGCTTATTTACATCTAACTTCAAACAATACGATTTTTGGTACAGGATGGAAAGATTTTCCTACTGTTGATGTACCATTATTTGCAGATATGTCCAGTGATATTCTTTCAAAACCAGTTGATGTCAGTAAGTTCGACTTGATCTATGCGGGTGCTCAGAAAAACCTTGGACCTTCTGGAGTAACGGTGGTCATTATTCGTAAAGATCTAATCGAAAAAGAAAATCAAAATGTACCCACTATGTTAAAATACAGCACACATGCGAAAAATAATTCCTTATATAACACACCGCCAACCTTTGGTATTTATATGCTTGGTGAAGTATTAAATTGGGTAAAAGGCATCGGCGGAGTGGCTGAAATTGCAAAACGCAACGATGAAAAAGCTAAATTAATTTATGATGCAATTGATGAAAGCAACGGCTTCTATATTGGACACGCTGAAAACGATAGCCGTTCCCTTATGAATATCACTTTCCGTGTAAAAGGCGAAGAGTTAGAGAAAAAATTCCTTGCAGAAGCTAAACAAGAAGGCTTCATCGGTGTGAATGGACACCGTTCTGTAGGGGGATGCCGTGCATCAGTCTACAATGCAGTACCATATGAAGCATGTAAAGCTTTCAGTGAATTTATGCTTCAATTTCAAAAGGTTAATGGTTAATTGTATAAATAAATAAATAAATAAATAAATAAAGTCGCCAATCAGTGATTGGCGACTTTATTCTTTATTGGTAGGCCCTTATCCATCTGCACTCTAAGCTCGCTATTCAGTCACATAGACCATCCTCGTCCTATTTTTGTTTAAATATTCAAAAAATTGTCAAAAACGAGACCTTTAATTTTGGGATAAGGTCATATAATTAAAGCAAAGGGAAGTAGTTCAATAGCTTCCTCTGGAGGGGGGTGACGATCATGTCACTTGCTGATTTTGATGATATTTATATGATCTGTAATGAATGGGAGATGCAAAGCGTATTTGAGGATTTAATCTTATCACATTTAAATGGTCTTTCTAGTGATTTACTTACCTATCAACTAACTTCAAGGAGTAATCGCTGGGAAGAGTTTGCCGAAAAAGAAATAAACAACATTAAAAGAGATGAAGTCCTGGTTTAAAAAAATTCGTAAATGGCAGGTTGATTAAATGATCCAACACCATGTTCACAAGAACTAATCCCCCCTGTTAGGCAACACTTTGTAACAAGGGGGATTTTATTTAAAAATTATATTTTGTTAAAAATTCATCAACTGCCATAGTCATATTCTTTGCTTCAGCCGATCCCTTATTGGATCCCAGAAAATTGGTTACATCACTATGTGAGAGCGAACCACATTCAAAGTAACTAACCTTATTTCCAACTGTTTTCGCTTTTTCCATAAAAGCATTTATGGAACTTTTCCCACGGACTACTAACAGCATTGGCGGTAAATTTTTATTTCCGGCATAGGTTTCAGGAGATGCTTCTTCCCACACCTTTTTATCATTCCCAAATACTTTTTTGTAGGTTCCCATTCTTTGAATAAAGTCCGTCAGATTTAAAGGTCCCTCCAGGCTGACGACTGAACTGATCGAACTTGGTGAAAGCCCGACAGAATTCAAGTACTTAGGATTGGTAGTGATTAACATAACCAGGTGACCTCCTGAGGAGTGGCCCATTAAATTAATCCTATTCGTATCAATTTGATATTCTGCAGCATGGCTATAAACCCATTTAACCGCTGATGAAATATCTTCTGCCATTTTTTCATATTTAACTTGTGGTGAAAAGCGATGCTCCACTGAAACAAAAACGTAGCCTTTATTAACAAAAAAAGCAGGCTTATCATCTACATTGCTCTTTGTCCCTCCAGACCATCCGCCACCGTGTACATAAATGATAACCGGCATTTTTTTCCCATTTTGCACCTTCGGTGAATATAGGTCTAATGCTTGATTTTTACTCTTGCCATATTTGATATTTAGCTGTTTGCTCCCGCTTTGCTTGAGGTTAAAAGGTTTGAATGCTTGATTTGCAAAAGAATGATAGAAACTGAATCCGCCAGCAATAAGCAGGAAAATAATCAAAGATAACGTTATGTATACTCTTTTTTTTGGATTTACTTTTCCCATACACCCTTCCTCCATTTTGTAAACTATTCTATTTTTTCTTTCATCCTATCAAAAAATCCTTAACATTTGATTAACTGCTTAAAATCAATAAAGCGCGCTCCTCGTTTTAAGGGCACGCCTTTTGAATACCTATTTTTATAACCATCAAAGTCCCTTTAATCCTATAATTTTACCCTTTGAAGTCTTAATGCATTGAGAACCACAGATACAGAACTAAATGCCATTGCTGCCCCTGCAAGCCATGGTGCAAGGAAACCCAGAGCGGCAATTGGAATGCCGATCGTATTATATGCAAGGGCCCAAAATAGATTTTGCTTGATATTGCTTATCGTTTTTTTACTCATGAAAATGGCATCGGCAATACTGTTTAAATCCCCGCGAATAAGGGTAATATCAGCTGCTTCCATTGCAACATCTGTACCAGTTCCAATAGCCATACCAATATCGGCAATTGCCAGTGCAGGTGCATCATTGATCCCATCTCCAACCATTGCAACTTTTTTCCCCTGCTCCTGCAGCTTCTTTATTTCCTCTGCTTTTCCTTCAGGAAGAACCTCTGCAATGACATGCTCAATACCCGCTTGGGCAGCAATCGCCCCAGCCGTTTGCCTGTTGTCACCCGTAATCATGATTACCTCAAGTCCCATATTTTTCAAACGGCTAATCGCATTCCTCGAGGTTTCTTTCATTGTATCAGCAACAGCCACAATCCCGGCAAATTTACCATTTATCGAAACAAGCATTGCGGTTTTTCCCATATTCTCGAGCTCTTCCATCCGTACAACTGCATCGGAAACAGCAATGCTATACTGATTCATCAATTTTCTTGTACCAACCAAAATTTCGTTCTCATCAACGGCGGCCCTAATTCCATAGCCAGGAATGGCTTCAAATTCGGAAACCTCCATCAATGAAATCCCCTTATCTTTGACACCTTGAACAATTGCTTGTGCCAATGGGTGTTCAGATTGCTTTTCCGCTGAACCAATTAAGGTTAAAAGCTCTTTCTCTTTCATTCCTTCTACGGTAAAAACATCTGTTAATACAGGTGTCCCATTTGTAACAGTACCTGTCTTATCTAAGACAACAGCGGAAATCTTATGGGTCATTTCCAGGTGTTCTCCGCCTTTAAACAAAATGCCAAATTCGGCAGCACGCCCTGACCCAGCCATAATCGAAGTAGGCGTAGCCAGACCTAAAGCACATGGACAAGCAATGACAAGGACAGCAATCATTTTCTCTAATGCACTTGAAAAATCACCAGGGGCTGCCCAAAAATACCAAATAATAAAGGCAATAACAGCAAGCGAAACAACAATTGGTACAAATACACCAGATATTTGATCGGCGAGGCGCTGAATGGGTGCTTTCGAGCCCTGTGCTTCTTCTACTACCTTAATAATTTGAGCAAGGGCAGTATCGCGGCCGACCTTTGTTGCTTCTATTTTGATAAAGCCGTTTTTATTGATGGTTGCCCCAATAACATCATCACCGACCCCTTTATCAACGGGAACACTTTCGCCTGTCAGCATCGACTCATCAAGTGCCGAATATCCTTCGATAATTTTTCCATCTACGGGGACCTTTTCGCCTGGTTTGATAAATAGAATATCACCAACCACTACTTCTTCGATGGGAATCTCTTGTTCAATCCCTGCTCTTTCGACTGTGGCAGTCTTGGCTTGAAGCCCCATCAATTTTTTGATTGCTTCGGAAGAACGGCCTTTTGCCTTTGCTTCAAAAAGCTTTCCTAGGATGATTAAAGTAATGAGGATCGAACTTGTTTCATAGTATAGTTCCACCGGTGCATTTCTGCCCAGAGACATGAATGAAAGGTAAACGCTATAAAAATAGGCAGCGGATGTCCCTAAGGCAACAAGCACATCCATATTGGCGCTTTTATTTTTTAATGCTTTATAGGCACCTGCATAAAATTGCTTGCCGATAAAAAACTGAACTGGTGTCGCCAGGGCAAATTGGACCCATGGGTTCATAAACATTTCCGGAACCCAAATAAAAGAAGTAAATGAAAAATGACCAACCATTGCCCAAAGTAATGGCAAGGAAAGAATCCCGGAAAAAATGAATTTGCGCGTTTGTTTTTCAATTTCTTTTTGGCGATGGTCTACCGCTTCCTTCGCATCTTCTTTAACAGCTGCACCATAGCCAAGACTCTCGACTTTTTTGATAATGTCACTTGGAGCGAGTACCGCTCCGCTATACTCAACTGTTGCTTTTTCTATCGCTAGATTGACATTTGCCTTTAAAACCCCATCCTGTTTATTCAAGCCTTTTTCAATTCGCGCCGAACAGGCCGCACAAGTCATCCCGGTAATATCAAGCTCTATTTTTTCCGTTACTACATCATATCCTAAATCCTGTATTTTTTTCTGAATATCAACGATGTTGATCTTTGCAGGATCAAACTTGATTGCGGATTTTTCCAATGCCAGGTTGACATTTGCGGTCTCGACCCCTTCTAATTTATTAAGCCCTTTTTCAATACGGGTGGCACATGCTGCACAAGTCATCCCAGATATTTGCAAATTGGTTTCTTTCAAGGTTTGACTCACTAAAACCGTCTCCTAATACCCTATATAGGTATATATTGTTTTTGAAAAGAACGTGCCAGAAGCTAGCACGTTTGTACTTTATTATTGAACGTCGTAACCTTGGTCATCGATTGTGCCTTTAATTTTATCTAATGAAACTTCCTGCGGATTAAACTCTACATCTACCTTAGCTGCTTTTAAATCAACTTTTACTGAGCTAACACCATTAAGTGCACCAACACTGCCCTCAACAGCTTTAACACAATGTCCGCAAGACATTCCTTGAACGTTTAATGTAACTTTTTCCATCTTTAAAACTCCCTCCTATTTTTAGCTTATTTTTTCATAAGCCTTTGAATCGTAGTCAGCAGCTCATCGACAACTTCATGGTCTCCTTCTTGAATTCGTTCAACCACACAGCTTTTCAAATGTCCTTCTAGAAGGATTTTGGCTACGCTGTTTAATGCTGCTTGGGTTGCTGCAATTTGTGTGATGACATCATCGCAATACGTATCTTTTTCAATCAGACCTTTTATGCCACGAATTTGCCCTTCGACACGATTTAATCTTGTAATAAGATTCTTTTTTGTATTTTCCGAATGGTGGCTTTTTCGCTCCGACGTGATTGAATCGCAATGATTCTCACATGGAGGATTAGGATTTGACGATTCGTGATTCTCCATCAAGCTCCCTCCTTCTATTTTATTTAACCATACCCCCCTATCCTATGTAAAGCCCATATCTTAAAGTTCACAATATGTATAAAAAAGTCTTACAGAAAACAATGATAAAGAAGTTTGGTGAATTATAAGCAATGGCATAAAAAACGCCCTTCCAACACTGGAGGGCGTTTCGTGTCTATTGTAACAAGTTTTTTATTATTTATCCCAACAAATTTTATTTATCAAGTAATAGTGGTAAAAATATTGTGAAAGGCGAATTTTGTACTTAAATCTTTAACATATGTTTTTATATTAAGGAGGCCATACTGATGTAAAAAGAATATTTTCTATTTAAAAGCTCTTGCAGCATTTACTGCCTTTTTCCAGCCTCCGTACAGGTCCTCCCGATTATCTTCACTCATGGTTGGTTCAAATATTTTATCTCTGTTCCATTGAACGGCAATTTCATCTTGGCTTTCCCAATAACCTACTGCTAATCCTGCTAAATAAGCAGCACCTAAAGCTGTTGTTTCTTTAACCTCAGGGCGTTCTACTGGAACATTTAATACATCACTTTGGAATTGCATTAAGAAGTTGTTGGCTACTGCACCTCCATCAACACGTAAAGATTTCAGTGAGATACCGGAATCTGCTTCCATAGAAGTTAATACATCTTTTGTTTGGTATGCAAGTGATTCCAATGTTGCCCGGACAAAATGTTCCTTTGTAGTTCCGCGCGTTAAACCAAAGACAGCTCCGCGTACATCACTATCCCAATATGGGGTTCCAAGACCGACAAAAGCAGGAACAACGTAAACCCCATCTGTTGAAGCCACACTTGCAGCATATTCTTCACTTTCTGCGGCATTTTTAAACATGCGCAAACCGTCACGAAGCCATTGAATGGCAGAACCAGCAACAAATATACTTCCCTCTAAAGCATACTCAACCTTTCCATTAATACCCCAGGCAATTGTGGTTAACAAGCCATGTTCAGACTTTACTGCCTGGTCTCCGGTGTTCATCAACATAAAGCAGCCGGTTCCGTATGTATTTTTGGCCATTCCTTTTTCATAACATGCCTGGCCAAACAGGGCAGCCTGCTGGTCACCTGCAACCCCTGCGATCGGAACATTGCAGCCAAAGAAATGATATTCAATCGTTTCTGCGTAAATTTCTGAAGAAGGGCGAACTTTAGGAAGCATCGAGACAGGAACGTTAAGGATACGTAAAAGCTCCTCATCCCATTTTAATTCATGAATATTGAACATTAATGTTCTTGAAGCATTTGAATAATCTGTAACATGAGCCTTACCCCCGGATAATTTCCAGATTAACCATGTATCGATTGTTCCAAATAACAGTTCTCCACGGTCAGCCTTATCTCTTGCACCTTCAACATTATCTAAAATCCACTTAACTTTCGTTCCGGAGAAATATGCATCAATTAATAACCCTGTTTTATCTCTAAATAATTGGTCATAACCTTGAGCTTTCAATTCTTCACAGATTTCTGATGTTTGCCTTGATTGCCAAACGATAGCATTATAAATTGGGTTTCCAGTTGACTTTTCCCAAACAACTGCTGTTTCCCGCTGGTTTGTAATTCCGATTCCGTCTACCTGTTCAGGCTTAACATTTGCCTCAGCTAAACATGCAGCGATTACTGCTAAAATTGATCCCCAGATCTCATTGGCATTATGCTCCACCCAGCCTGGGTTTGGAAATATTTGTGTAAACTCTTTTTGAGCTGTATGGACAATTTCACCTTTTTTATTAAAAAGAATCGCACGAGAACTTGTTGTACCTTGGTCTAATGACAAAATGTATTTTTCCATTAATGCCTCTCCCTTTTTTGTTAAATTAAGCACTTAATTTTTCTAAAGAATCGATTTCCACAGGCTTTTTACCTGCAAAAACGGCGATCGTTAACACAACAGCAGTAGCGGCTATAACCATCCAAAGGCTTGATGTTGTTTTCCCCAAAAATGCTGCTTTATAAAATAATCCCCCAAGGCTACCGCCAAGAATAGGACCGACAATCGGTATCCAGGCATAACCCCAATTGGAGTTTCCTTTTCCAGGTATAGGAAGAAGTGCATGTGCAAGTCTTGGACCAAAGTCACGTGCCGGGTTAATGGCATATCCTGTTGTTCCGCCTAAGCTTAAACCGATACTGACAATAAGGAAACCTACAATAAGTGGATTCAATCCATCTGCAAATTTATTCGCACCTATAGCTAAAATTCCCAAAACAAGAATAAAAGTTCCAATGATTTCACTAATCAAGTTTGCAAATGTATGCGGAATTGCTGGACCAGTCGCAAATGTACCTAATTTTGCACCTGGATCCTCGGTAACTCTCCAATGCGGAAGATACTGAAAATAAACAACAACTGCTCCTATAATCGCTCCAATGACTTGACCGCTTATATAAGTTGGAACCTTGCTCCACGGAAGATCTCCGGTAAATGCTAATGCAATTGTTAATGCTGGGTTTAGATGGGCACCGCTGAATTTTCCTACTGCATACGCTGCAACTGCTACGGCAAATCCCCACCCAAAGGTAATAACAATCCAACCACTACCGTTAGAAAGGGTTTTCTTTAAGTTTACACCTGCACAAACCCCCGCACCTAACGTAATTAAAATTGCAGTTCCAATTAATTCACCCCAAAATGCTGTCATAATTGACCTCCTCTAATTTTTAATATCGAAAAACATGGAGTGTAAGTGATGAAGCAAAAAAGAAAAAGAGACCGTGGAACAACCCTCAAAAAAACCGGGAAATTCGTGAGTCTCTTTTTCTCCTTCACATCTATCAACTTACTATTACAATAACCCCTATTGAAAACGCTGTCAATCAACGTCACAAAATATACATATTTTAAAGTTTTCCAAAGTTTTAATATTGACAAATATACCTATAGTTGCTTGCAATATTAACCGCTTTTCATTGTTTAAAGGAATCAGTGCTTTTCCCTTGGACAGCAAAGAAAAAAAGTCATGAAAACAGACAGGAACCGTTTAGGGTCTTTCCCATTTGTTTTTATGACTTTCTCTTAATCTCCAGGCAAATAATCAAATTTATGTTTTTGGATTAACAGGTTGAAGAAAAAACTTCATAATAAAACTGTAAACATTTTTTTAACAAGACAATTGGTCTCGCTATTGTTTTTATGATCACCCAAACTGCCAGACGCTATGACTTAGGCTGCCGTATCGGAAACTGCGGTGAAGTAATGTTGCTTTTTGGCTATCATCCGCTGCACCCATTGCATAAAAAAGAGGAATAAAGTGCTCTTTCCCGTATGGTGGAACAGCATAAACGGCATTTGGCGCAAGCTTCTCATATTTATATAATGAGGGTAAATCCCAATTTTGCAAATGATGGGCTAGCCAGTCATCAAATTCGAGTGCCCATTGATCGGTGTCCCCATTATCACGCCAATTCAGCACCCTAAGATTGTGAACAGTTCCTCCGCTACCGATGACTAGTACATCATTAGCTCTTAATACTGATAAAGCTTTCCCAATTTTATAGTGTTCTTCTGGAGAAAGATCCTGATTAACGGACATGGCGATGACCGGAATATCGGCATTTGGATACAGCAGGCGAAGGACCACCCATGCTCCATGATCCAGACCGCGTTGTGTTTCCACTTTAAATGGAATCCCACTATTTGTGAATAAATCCTCTATTTTACGGGCAACTTCTTGATTACCCGAAGCTGGATATTGAATTCTGTTAAGAGCTGGGTCAAACCCGCCAAAATCATAAATCATACTATATTGATCGTTTTCGCTCACCTTTTGGACCTGAGACTCCCAATGGGCTGAAAATAAAACAATCGCTTTAGGCCGAGGTAAAGTTTGACCAAGCTTACTTAAAAATTGTGTATACTCATTATTTTCAATGGCAAGCATTGGTGAACCATGAGCAATAAATAAAGATGGAAGCATTGTTAAATCCCCCTTTTCAAATCATTTAAAATCCAAGTTCGGAAGTCATGAAAGTTATCTAGTGATACCGTATGACCTTCTGGATATGTTTTAAATGTTACTGGAATACCTAATTTGGTAAAATACTCGGCATTTTCTTTACCCCATTCAAATGGGAGAACTTGGTCAAATTCACCATGAGAGATAAATACAGCTAAATTGTCCCCAGGGTTTATTGCGTATTCTTCTTTTACAAACTGAGGTACATAGCCGCTTAAAGCCACAATCCCCTTCATTTTTCCAAGCGTAAGCGCTAATGTCATCGAAAGGATCGCACCCTGACTAAATCCTAACAAGTATAATTGCTTTAAATCCAGCGGATACTTTTCACAAGCGTCATCAATAAGATTCGTTAAGCGTTGGATTCCATCATCGAATACTTCCCGATGTGGTTTGCCATAGCCTTCAATCGTAAAGAATGCAAATCCAGGGCCTTGAGAAAGATGACCCCTAATACTAAAGATGTAAAACGATTCTTCCAACCCCTCCACCAACGAGAGCATATTTTGTTCATTACTTCCAATGCCGTGCATAACAAACAATGCAGGATATTTCTTATCCGGTATGATATTCTTCGGACGGCGAAGCTCATAGATCATTGAATTTTCCATATCGTAATCCTCCTTAACATTCAATGTATATTTTTAACTAATTATTTTTATATATTTAAAAACAAACCATATGTTTTTAAATATGAATATTTGTTTCTTATATAATACCTCCGAAAAGGTTGGCAAGTCAATCATTTATTTGCTAATATGTAAATAAGTTTTATATTAGAAAACTCACGAGGTGACTCGCATGGATATCGGTTCAAAAATTCGGGCAATTAGAAATCGTAAACAAATTACGATTGCGCAAATGTGTGAGGGAACAGGTCTTTCTAAAGGATTTATCAGTAATGTTGAAAACAGCAACACCTCCCCTTCCATTAGCACATTACAAACAATCGCCAATTTTTTAAAAGTTCCATTGCCATACTTACTATTAGAAAAGGATCAACAAATGAGTGTCATAAGAAAAAACGAGAGGAAATATACCATTTCGAAAGACTCCGAATTTAAGGTTGAGCATTTGGCAGCCCGCGGCGGATTAAGCTTAAGAACAGTGGAATTTCCACCAGGTGCCTCAACTGGTGAAAAAAAGGCTCATGAAGGTGAGGAATGTCATTTAATCCTGAAAGGAAAAATTCTGGCCGAGCAAGGAGAAGATTCGTTTATTCTTGAAGAAGGCGACACCTTTAGCTGGTGTGCAAGCGTCCCTCATTTTGTAAAAAATATCGGAGATGAAACAGCTGTTGTTTTAATTGCTGTTTATACCGAATAATTACAGCTCAGGATGCTGCTGTTCAAAAATAAAAACCCTTGATAATTTAAACTTATCAAGGGTTTTTGTTATACAATCTGAAGAAATAATTTAGTTAGCTTTACCGGCAGAACCAAATTCGCGGATTTTTCCAATTACGGTTTGTTTAATGGCTTCTCTTCCTGGACCCATGAATTTACGTGGATCGTATACTTCTGAATCAGCGTTTAAGACCTCACGAACCGTCTTCGTAAACGAGATTTGGTTTTCTGTATTTACATTAATTTTTGCAGTTCCCAATGAAATAGATTTTGTGATTTGATCGGTTGGAATACCTGTACCGCCATGTAAAACTAATGGCAGCTCGATTGTTTGACAAATCTCTTCCATTTCCTTGAAGCCTAAGTTTGGCTCGCCTTTGTATGGACCATGAACAGATCCTAATGCTGGAGCAAGACAGTCAATACCTGTACGTGTAACTAGTTCCTTACATTCATTTGGATCAGCATAAATGACACCATCAGCGATTACATCGTCTTCTTGTCCGCCTACTGTTCCTAATTCAGCTTCAACTGAAATCCCGCGCTCATGAGCGTATTCAACTACTTGTTTTGTAATATCTATGTTTTCTTCAAACGGATGATGAGAGGCATCAATCATAACAGAAGTAAAGCCAGCATCAATGGCTGCTTTACACTTGTCGAAACTTGAACCATGATCCAAGTGAATCGCTACTGGAACGGTGATATTCATTTCACCCATTAGAGCCTTTACCATGGCTGTAATAACGGTAAAACCTCCCATATGACGAGCTGCCCCTTCAGAAACGCCAAGGATTACTGGAGATTTTTCTTCCTCTGCAGCTGCTAAAATGGCTTGTGTCCATTCCAGGTTATTGATATTAAACTGACCAACTGCATACCCTTCTTTTAATGCCTTATTTAACATTTCTTTCATTGATACTAATGCCATGAAATTGCCTCCTCTTGAACTAAGAATTATTTTTTTGCTGTTTAAAGCTAAGCTGTTGATATAAAAGCTTTATTTCTTTTCTGTTGCTGACTTTACAAGCTCGACGACTTGTGATGTTGTACTCATCTGCAATGCTTTTTCAGCTAAGTCTTCCATTTCCTTTTTAGAAAGTCTTAATATTTGAGAGCGGGCTTTTAAAATTGATGTTGCACTCATTGAAAATTCATCT
>JAUZQA010000609.1 GCA_030705665.1 Bacillota bacterium | reverse complement strand
GCTCATAACCCGAAGGTCGCAGGTTCAAATCCTGCCCCCGCAATATGGTCCGGTAGTTCAGCTGGTTAGAATGCCTGCCTGTCACGCAGGAGGTCGCGGGTTCGAGTCCCGTCCGGACCGCCACTATCTATTATTTTTAAAGATATAAATCGGAGGGGTAGCGAAGTGGCTAAACGCGGCGGACTGTAAATCCGCTCCCTCAGGGTTCGGCGGTTCGAATCCGTCCCCCTCCACCACTTTATGGTTATTCTTATAAAGTTGAAAGTAAAATAATGGCGGCTGTGGCGAAGTGGTTAACGCACCAGATTGTGGCTCTGGCACTCGTGGGTTCGATTCCCACTAGTTGCCCCATTTATTGTATTAAAATTATGGGCCTATAGCTCAGCTGGTTAGAGCGCACGCCTGATAAGCGTGAGGTCGATGGTTCGAGTCCATTTAGGCCCACCATAATATTTATTCCGCGGTTGTTCAGTGGTAGAGCTATCGACTGTTAACAGATAGGTTTAGGTTCGAATTCTACCTGCGGAGTCGATATAATAATTGGCCCCTTGGTCAAGCGGTTAAGACACCGCCCTTTCACGGCGGTAACACGGGTTCGAATCCCGTAGGGGTCATAAGTAAAACATGATGGTCAATGATCATCATGTTTTTTGCGTTTATAGAAAGAAGTTTTAACTTCATCATACAACACGTAAGTATCATCAGAATGAATAAGAGAAATAAAATAAGTTTAAATGCTGTTAAGAAAATAAAAGTATTGCAATACGATAGATAAAGATCATCGTTACGTAATATAACTATAATAAAAAATGACTTTTGTTGTAATTTATTGCGGTTTATAATGTACAATGAGGAACTCTCATTATATATGCAATCATTTGAATATACTATTCTTCAAAAATATATTTAGGAAAAGTGTCTCTAAAAAAAGAGCTCTTTTGTATGAGTAAAATTGGAATTTATAAAACACATTATATAATGCAGAGGATATAGGATTTTGAACTCGGAGGTTACCAATGTTTTATTTCAGCAAAATAATGGGATCCATTTTAATTGTCCTAATAGGTCTGACTTTCTTATCGTCCAGGACTGTTTGGGCTGAAGATCCGCCACCGCCAATAGCAGGGGAATATGGCGTCGCGATTGATGCAGCAACTGGCGATATTCTATACAATAAAAATGCGGATGGACAAGCTTTTCCTGCCAGTATGACCAAAGTGTTGACCTCCATCGTTTTAGATGAAAAGGTAGCTGATAATCAAATGTTAACCGTTAGTCCTAATGCAGCTGGACAGGAATGCAGTTGCTTTGGGCTAACAGCAGGAGAAAAAATTTCAAAGCAAGATGCCATGTATGGGCTTCTTTTGCTGAGCGCCAATGATTTGGCTGTAACAATTGCCGAGAATGTAGGGGGCAATGTGGAAGGATTTGCGCAATTAATGAATGAAGAAGTCCAAAAATTGGGCCTTCAACACACCCATTTTGTGACGCCAAACGGTTTACATGACCCCAACCATTATACGACACCCCATGATATGGCTTTAATCATGAAAGAAGCTTTAAAACATCCCAAAGTGTTAAATGCCTTGTCAACCCAATCGATAGAAGTGCATACGAGTTTGCAAGACAAACATATTAAGAACAAAAGTGACGTCCATACCCAGCCGGAATCGGCCCATGTTATTGCAGGGAAAACAGGTTTTACTGATCAAGCTGGAAATACGTTGGTGGAGTATTTAAAGGATGGCGGTAAAGAAGTTATTGCTGTTGTGATGAAATCTCATAAACAAGAAGAATACAGCGATATACAGACAATGGCAAATTATGCATTTTCCCATATGAAAACGAAAAAGATCGCATCAAAGAACGAAGTGATAGATAAAAGGCTAGTAAACGGTGAAAAAGTAAATCTAATTGCACCTGAAGACATTGTGGTGGGACTAAAAAATGATGATCATTCTAAACTTACGACTAAAGTGGAATTAGCAAGTACAGCCGGAGAAGTCATTAAAAAGGGGCAATTAGTGGCCAATTTAAAAATCTTAAAGGGTAAAGTCATTATAAAAGAAGTTCCACTCGTCACGAATAAAACAATTAAGGCTACCCGAAAAATTTTATCAATGAAAATGGCGGGGAACCAAAACGCAGATACGAAGAAACCTATAGGGCTGCCTGGAATTACTTTGATCCCTGCAGGAATAATCATATTATTCTTTGTAGTATATATCGCATGGAATAGGAACGCACAAAATCAAAAGAAAATGGTAAGTAAATAACCTCGAAAAATCCCGCTTAAAAGCGGGATTTTTTTGCAATCAGAAATAATAGTGCATTCCCATCTTTACTATCATTGTAATGTGTCATGGGATATTTAGAAGGCATATCACAGAATAGTAACAATATAGATAATTCGGAAAAAATCTTTGCTGTATAATGGAGAAGAGTGCAGTTTTTGGCAATGTTGACAGTTCGAAACTGTCACGTTACTACAGCAACAGGTGAAAGGTTCATTAGATTTTCAGCCCCACTTTATCATCTATGTTTACTTCATTGTTGGTGGAGGATAAGGAAAGGGGGAGCTAATGTCTTAAAATCGCTAAAGAATGGAAGGGAATTTTCATCGTTTTTGTTAAAGTCAGCCAATAGGAGCGTACAATCCGTTATATTCGAACCAATTGAACGATTAAACCCAAATAGGAGATGATCTTTTTGATCACTGAAATTCTTTCGAAGTATCAATCACTATCGAGAAAGGATCAGCATCATAGATTCAAATCCTGGGAACATTGTTATAAATTTTTTCTGAATAATTATAAGTACTTAAAG
>JAUZQA010000608.1 GCA_030705665.1 Bacillota bacterium | reverse complement strand
AGGGATGTGACCCGGTACTTTATCGATCGGTTCAATTTCACCTAAATAGCGCGCTTTATCTCTTGAATCTATTAAAATGGGAGATTCTTTCTTGTCAGCAACAATTTCCTTTACTTCATCATACGAAGCAAGCATCTCATTTTGCAGATTTACTTCAAATTTTGCTGATTCAAATTTAGGCTCGTCCTTTGTCGTCGGATAATCGGCCGCCCTCCATCCTTTAAAACCTTCATTTAACACATAGACATTTTCATGCCCCATATATGTCAAGAGCCACCAAAAGCGGGAAGCAAACTGCCCCTCCCCATCGTCATAGGCGACAACCGTTTTCGTGTTGTCGATTCCCACTTTCTCGATTTCAAGTTTAAATCGAGAGGTATCTGGAAGCGGGTGCCTGCCGCCATGCTTTACGATGGGAGCGGATAATTGTTTTTCCAAATCAAAATAAAAGGCTCCAGGGATATGGCTTTCTTGATAAAGTTTTTCGCCTTTATCCGGATTCCCTAATTCAAACCGGCAATCCACAATTTTAACCTGCTGGTTATTTAAATGTTCAACAAGCCATTCCTTATTCACAGCAAAATTCACACCGAACAACCCCCATTCATTTAAAACATGCCATTTTCATTTGGAGAATTTTCTGGTATCGGTTGACCCAAATCCCAAAGTTCAACAATTTTGTCATTTTCGAAGCGGCAAATATGGACAACTGCTGCTCCTAGGTCCTCAGGGTTTTGCTTTATATGTGAGTGAACAACAACAAGATCGTTTTCTTCGATCATTTGTTTAATCTCAAATACCTTGTTAGGACTCATGGTCTCACTCTCTTCCATTGCAAGCATTAGCGATTCTGCATCACCGCGGAAGTAGGCATTATGATGAGAAAAACCAGGCCCAATATGCATTTGAAATGCTTCGCGTACACTTCCTGCTGCAACAAGCTGAAGAAATGACATGGCTTGTTCTTTGTGTGAAAGGCCCTTTTGTTCTGGATTCATTATAAACTTCCTTTCGTTTTGGAGTTAATTTTACTATAACAGCTTTTTAAAGACAGGGGAATGTTGGAATCCTCTTAGGGCTCCACCGAACCAAACACGACGATTTTTCTTATACAAGGATCAAGGAAAAAGGGGTCTGGCGTAATAGAAACAATAGTATCGGATTCAACGATGCATTTGATCACGGAGTTCATTGTATAAATATCTTGGGCAAAACCACCATGTGACTTATTCTTACTAACTAGCTTCATCGATTGATTATCCACAGCAAACTCGAGCGGATCCACCGACTTGCATCCGTTCGAAATGATCCATTTTGAATCTTTCTTACTATCTTTCAACCCATTGATCAATTCATTTTCCTCAGCATAGATTTCCATGCCGATAATTTTTTCAGGTTTCGAAGTTGCTTCAAGACATTCACTTATTGCATAAAGAAGGGATTTTCGATACGCGAAAGTCATGCATGTATCTTTCCGCTCAAGTTCATCATTTAATGTATAAAACAAGAAATGTTCCATGATGCCATTTCGAATCGCTGGAGCGTAATGATCCATAAACACTTTTTCTGTACAGGCAGCTGCGAATAACGTACACGATTTTATTTTCAAGTTTTTCAGATGAGGATCGTGCCGGTTTAATCGTTCCAGCAAAGTCGCTAATACAATCGAACCGGCACTATGTCCGATGATGTGGATCTCCATGGGTTCAGAACGAGTTAACAATTCCTTTAAAAAGAGGTCCCCGCCGCCTCCCTCCGTAAATACCTTTCCTCCTGTCTTTTTCATTTGTGCCCAAATATCCGGAATGTGCTTGTCTCCTAAACGGAAATTTTTCACGATATATTGGACAGTTTTATCAAGATTCTCATTCACCTCACCCGCGATCGCCTTCGTTTCAACGCGGACTCTGGCAGCAAGTTCTTTTACAAAATGACTTACATCATCCAATATCGGCAGGGCAATCTCCACATTCGCGCTATCTGTTTCAGCTGTAATGGACTGATGAACTTCTTTTAAAATAGCTTCCATATTCGTTGCATCAAAATTACCCCGATCATATGTGCTCGTCTGCACTTTCTGTACCATATGATCCTTCAAACTGTGGTTTTCAAATTCAATATGGATGGAGTGAAACATGTCTTCTAATGTCTCCAGCAAACCCGATTCCCAAACGAAATAGACGGGATAGATATGGTTAGCCAGCATCTTCACCGAATGGTTTTCAGTTAATTCTAAGCCATTGGCCTTACTAACTAATCCCCCATGGCAATACAAGAGTATTTTTTTAGGAGGATTGCTTTTGTCTTTTAAAAATTCATCGATCCCGAAGAACACCTTCTGGAGATTATTTTCATCAATTTTTCCATCTTCCCCTGTATTTATGTAGTACTGCTCCCTGGTATAAGACATCTGCATGCCCCCTCAACAATTGTCCTATGAATATATTCCTTGTAACTCAGAATATTCCTTCAATATAATTATTGATAAAGAAAAAGTGCCAGGCACCACAAAAATTCATGGTGCCTGGCACTTTTTTATGCCACTTTATTCATCATTGTATCCCGAGTACTTTTTCTTTTTTCATAGAAACTGCCTATTAAGAAGCCAAGCAAGCCAGGAATCACCCAGCCAAATCCGTTCCCTTGCAAAGGAACATTCGCTAGTAATTTTGAAAATGAATCATTTAAAAATGTTGAATTCGTCACATCCATTAAGCTATATAATCCAACTAGTCCAATGGTCATTGCATAAACTGGACGATTACGATAAGGCAAGCGATCATGAAAAAGGCCCAAAATAATTAACGTAATCGCAATTGGATAAACTAAGCT
>JAUZQA010000607.1 GCA_030705665.1 Bacillota bacterium | reverse complement strand
CTTCAAGGGGAAGATCACGGAATTTTTCAATACTACTCATTGACTAGATTCCCCCTCTGAGACGGTAATATTTTCATTTTCAAGGATTGTATCGTCTTCTTCCAATCCAAAAGCTACATTTGCTTCAATCCACTTACGACGTGGTTCTACTTTATCACCCATCAAAGTAGTTACCCTTCGCTCCGCTCTTGCAGCGTCATCAATTTTAACTCGGATCAACGTCCTGGTTTCAGGGTCCATGGTCGTTTCCCAAAGCTGGTCAGCATTCATTTCACCAAGACCTTTATAGCGCTGGATTATATAACCTCGGCCAACCTTTTTAAGCGCATCCTGAAGTTCATCTTCATTCCATGCATATTCGATAATCTCTTTTTTACCAGTACCTTTGCTAACTTTATAAAGAGGAGGTAATGCGATAAAGACTTTTCCTGCTTCTACAAGAGGCTTCATATAACGGTAGAAAAATGTTAATAACAAGACTTGAATGTGGGCACCATCGGTATCAGCATCGGTCATTATGATAATTTTATCGTAATTCACATCTTCTAAAGAGAAATCCGTGCCAACTCCTGCTCCAATTGCATAAATAATCGTATTTATTTCTTCGTTTTTAAAAATATCCTGCAGTTTAGCTTTTTCTGTATTGATTACTTTACCTCTTAATGGAAGAATTGCTTGAAACCGTCTATCACGGCCTTGCTTTGCAGATCCTCCCGCAGAGTCTCCTTCTACTAAGTACAATTCATTCTTTTGTGGATTTCTTGATTGTGCTGGAGTAAGTTTACCCGAAAGAGAGGTTTCACCCTTTTTGCGCTTTTTGCCGCTCCTTGCATCCTCGCGCGCTTTACGGGCAGCTTCACGTGCCTGGTAGGCTTTAATAGACTTTTTAATCAAGAGTGAACTGATATCTGGATTTTCTTCAAGAAAATAGGTTAGATGTTCCGAAACAACGGCATCAACCGCCGAACGCGCTTCACTTGTTCCTAATTTACTCTTTGTTTGCCCTTCAAATTGAAGTAATTCTTCCGGGATTCTTACTGAAATGACAGCAGATAATCCTTCACGAATATCGGCACCATCAAGATTTTTATCTTTTTCCTTTAACAGAGATATCTTCCGAGCGTAATCATTAAACACCCTTGTCATAGCCGTTTTCGATCCCGCTTCATGTGTACCTCCATCCTTCGTCCGTACATTGTTGACAAAGGACAGTACATTTTCTGAATAACCGTCATTAAACTGAAAGGCAAATTCAACTTCAATACCGTTTTGAATCCCTTCAAAACTAACAACAGGATGAAGGGAATCTTTTTCCTCATTTAGATATTGAACAAATGCTTCGATCCCGTTCTCATAATGAAATACCTCATGGAAATCATTACGTTCATCAATAATTTCTATTTTTAGCCCTTTTAACAGAAATGCAGATTCTCTCAACCTCTCACTTATCGTTTCAAAATTATAAGTAGTGGTTGAGAAAATAGCTGGATCTGGCTTAAAGTGAATGGTTGTTCCGCTTTGGTTGGTTTTTCCGATTTTTTCAAGCGTTGTCACTGGCGTTCCGCCGTTTTCAAACCGCTGTTCATAGGTAAATCCATCTCTTTTAATGGTTACGACTAACCATTCCGATAAGGCATTTACAACAGATGCACCTACTCCATGTAACCCGCCGCTTGTTTTATAGCCGCCTTGACCAAATTTACCGCCGGCATGCAAGACCGTTAGAATTACTTCGGGCGTTGGTTTGCCCATTTTATGCATTCCAGTTGGCATTCCCCGCCCTTTATCGATAACGCTTATCGAATTATCCTTATGAATCTTTACGATAATTTGATCTCCAAATCCAGCTAACACCTCATCTACAGAGTTGTCTACTATTTCATAAACTAGGTGGTGGAGGCCTCGTGAATCAGTACTGCCAATATACATACCAGGTCGTTTTCGAACCGCCTCCAACCCTTCTAGTACCTGTATGGCATCATCATTGTAATCAAATGCTTGTTGATTTCTTGCCACTAAAATACCCCTTTCATTTCCTACAAAAAGATAACTTCATTCTCAATGCTATCAATTCAATTAAAATTTAAATTTTAAAAAGTTGGTTTAAAAAAGAAATTCATTTTAATATGGGTTTAGAACAAATGTTCTTTATTCTATTTTATCATAAGACCTTTTACTGTCTATGCTTTATTGTAGCGATTTATTTTGATTTGGCAAATGGATAATTCTTTAACAAAATGATTTTGTCCTAGAATTTATTGAATTTATTACATAAAAATTCCCTTTTTAGGTAAAAAAAATAAGACCTATTAATAGGTCCTATCATGATTCTCATTTATTTCATGTTTGCGTACTCAACCTTAATACATCGGTCCATTATAACGGTATATCCTTTTTCTTTTAAAAGATTATAGGCCTCCTCATTAACAAGACCAAGCTGTGCCCAAAATACATCAGCATCAATTTCAAGAAATTCCTTTGCTACATCAAGAAGTTGTTCAGAACGGCGGAAGACATTCACAATATCAATATGCCCTTCAATATCTTTCAAGGACTTTACCGCCTTTACGCCAAGGGCCTCATCAATTACCGGATTTACAGGAATAATTTCATAACCCGCATCCTGCATTACTTTTGCAACTTGGTATGATGTACGTTCAGGATTATTGCTTAACCCCACAACAGCAATTCTATTTGCTTTTGTTAAAATCTCACTTATTTCTTCTCTAGAAGGATTTATAATTGTCATTATTTCCACTCCTTTTATGATAATTTTACCATTTTCCAATTAGACAATCAAAAATAGCAGGCGTCTCCACACTGCTATTTTTGAT
>JAUZQA010000606.1 GCA_030705665.1 Bacillota bacterium | reverse complement strand
GCTTAAATATTACGAGGAAAATCCAGAGTTCATTCAGCCGGAATCCAGAAAGAATGAAATGATTAATAACTTTATAAAACCGGGATTAGAGGATTTAGCCGTTTCTCGGACAACGTTTGATTGGGGAATTAAAGTACCTGGAGATCCAAAGCATGTCATTTATGTTTGGATTGATGCATTGTCGAATTATATTACTGCACTTGGTTATGGTACAGAAAACGATGCAAAGTATTTAAAATATTGGCCAGCCGATGTTCATATTGTTGGAAAAGAAATTGTTCGTTTCCATACTATTTATTGGCCGATTATGTTAATGGCTTTAGATCTTCCGCTTCCTAAGAAAGTCTTTGCTCATGGCTGGCTTTTGATGAAGGATGGAAAAATGTCCAAGTCAAAAGGGAATGTTGTTGATCCGGTTACACTCATTGATCGCTATGGCCTCGATGCCTTACGTTATTACTTATTAAGGGAAGTTCCTTTCGGGGCAGATGGTGTTTTTACACCAGAAGGCTTTGTTGAAAGAATTAACTTTGATCTGGCAAATGACCTTGGAAACTTGCTTAATAGAACAGTTGCGATGGTCAATAGATACTTTGAGGGCGTCATCCCTGACTACACCGATTCGACAGAAGCCTTTGATGCCGCGTTACTTCAAGTGAATCGTGAAGTTGTTTCTAGTTATGAGGAAGCGATGGAGAAAATGGAATTTTCCGTTGCATTGTCTTCCATTTGGCAATTAGTAAGTAGAACCAATAAATATATTGATGAAACACAACCTTGGAATTTGGCAAAAGCAGAAGAAAACCAACCAAAGCTTGCAAGTGTCATGGTGCATTTAGCCGAGTCCTTACGTAGAATTGCAGTCCTTCTTCAACCATTTTTAACCCGTACACCGAAAGAAATATTTAAACAACTTGGGATTACGGATGAGACACTCCAAACATGGGAAAGTCTTGAACAGTTTGGAATGATCACAAGTGGGACGAAAGTTGAGAAGGGTCAGCCTATTTTCCCAAGACTTGAATTGGAAGAAGAAATTGCCTTCATTAAAACAAAAATGCAGGGGACAGCCTCTCCTGTGGAAGAAAAGAAGGAAGAAAAACCGGAAGAGCTTCCAGAAATCTCAATTGATGACTTTATGAAAGTAGATTTACGTGTAGCTGAGGTCATCTCTTGTGAGCCAGTGAAAAAAGCGGATAAGTTATTGAAGCTCCAGCTTGACCTTGGCTATGAAAAGCGTCAGGTCGTTTCAGGAATTGCGCAGTACTACAAACCAGAGGAATTGGTTGGAAGAAAGGTTATTTGTATTACGAACTTAAAACCAGTGAAGCTGCGCGGTGAACTTTCCCAAGGAATGATTTTAGCGGGATCTAAAGATGGCCAATTATCGGTTGCCACGGTAGACCAAACCTTGCCAAACGGTTCAAAGGTGAAGTAGCATACGAAAATAGAAATGTTCCACGTGTAACAATTTTCGGGACATTTCTATTTTTTTACGTTATGTTCGACATATGGATCGATATGAAAGTTTAAAAAGGAGAGTTAGCATGTTATTTGATACCCATGCGCATTTAAATGCTGAAGAATATAAAGATGATTTAGATGAGGTTATTTCTCGGGCGCAGGAGGCGGGAGTAACCAATATGGTTGTCGTGGGCTTTGACCGCCCGACCATTGAACGAGCAATGGAATTAGTGGATCACTATGATTTTCTTTATGCTAGTGTCGGCTGGCATCCCGTTGATGCGATTGATATGAGGGAAGAAGATTTAATCTGGATCGAAGAGCTTGCCTCACACCCAAAGGTAGTAGCACTTGGCGAAATGGGCCTGGATTATCATTGGGATAAATCACCAAAGGACATCCAAAAAGAAGTTTTTCGAAAACAAATCAGGCTGGCTAAAAAGGTAAAACTGCCGATTATCATTCATAACCGGGAAGCCACTGCAGATATTCTCGAAATTCTAAAGGAAGAAAATGCGGAAGAAGTAGGGGGGATCATGCATTGTTTTAGCGGCAGCCCCGAAGTTGCACGGGAATGTGTAAACATGAATTTTTATATTTCGCTGGGTGGACCTGTAACCTTTAAAAATGCTAAAAAGCCAAAGGATGTGGCCGCAGAAGTTCCTTTGGATAAACTTTTGATTGAAACAGACTGTCCATATTTAACCCCACATCCATTTCGTGGCAAACGAAATGAACCTGGTTATGTAAAATTAGTAGCCGAACAAATTGCCGAAATAAAGGGGCTTTCCTACGAGGAAGTGGCAGCAGCAACAACAAAAAATGCTAAAAAATTTTTCGGCATAATTTGACAGTGAAAATTGTCGATTTTCATAGAAGGTTGTCCAATTTTTAGTAAAAATACGTAGTTCTACCAGCCTCTCCTTGCTCATAGGATATTTCTGTCGAGAGTTTTTCTTTGCAAATAATCCGAATTTATGGATAATTAGAAATAAATTTAGGCAAAATGCAAAGTTTGACCGCTGACAGCATCGTTCTTAAATATCACTCCGAGAAAGGGAGGCGTTTTTCATCGTATTCAAAAACATGAAAAACCTGTTTTCCAAGTCTTTGAGTAGAGGGGTCATTACTTTTGCTAGCTTGATAGTTTTTGCAGCTGTTACAGGTTTTTCGCCAGATGGAAGCGTAAAGTCGAAAGTTGCACCTACTTTGAATGGCAAGCAAAAAGTTGTGAGATCAAATGAAGACACTGTTCGATCATCACAGGATGAACAAAAAGGATCCTTACGCTCATTAGACTGTATATTTCCTATGGCAGTTACAAATTTAGATCATAATTTGCAAATTGCATGGAAACAAACAAGACAGGTT
>JAUZQA010000605.1 GCA_030705665.1 Bacillota bacterium | reverse complement strand
CAATAAATTCTTTGAGCGTAAATGTTTTCTGAGCAGCTGCTGGAAAATTCGCAGTGATTGCCGCCTTATGGGTGCTTGTCATTGTTAAAATCAATGTGGCCCATTCCACTTCTTTGTTGGTTAGTGAGTTTGATTGGTGGCGGTGCTCAATCTTATTTTCCACAAGAACCTGCTTGGCATTTGTCGAAGCATCACTGCCGTTTATCGCAAAAATACCCGAGGACTTGACCTCTACACCATGGATGTTTTTACTTTTTAAAATTGCTTCAGCCATTGGGCTTCTGCAGGTATTTCCCGTACAAACAAACAATATGCGCTGCATTGAAGTTTGCCTCCTTTTCTAATATTATAAGTTAATTTTCCTTGAATCCAATACCCGTAGCTAAATGTTCGAATATTTTTAAAGATGTCTGTATAATGCTCTTTATTCAAGTATATGACTTTAAAACAGGTTATTAAATTTAAATCGAGCTGTTGATTTCCGCGGGCGCATCCCTTAACACAACCCAAATGTAAAAAAACTATGAACAAACTATTAAGCAAACATTAAATTTAGTCAAAAGTGAACTTTTTTAAAACTTTTTCTATCTTTTTATACCGTAAGAAAACAAGCCTTATAGTATTATAAAATCGGAAGTGAGTTAGAAAATGAGAATTGCTATTATTACAGACACGTTTTTACCATCGACAAATGGAATTGTTACACGTCTCTGTCAATCCATACGCTGGCTCAAAGAAGATGGGCATGAGGTCTTTATTATTGCTCCCGACTTAGGGGTTTCAGAGTTTGAAGGGACTCCTATCGCTGGTATTCCAGCCAATATTTCATTAAAAATAATTAAAACCTATTTGCGGGACTTTCAGCCAGACCTTGTTCATATCGTGGACCCCTCTGTCTTAGGTAAATCGGGAATCCATTATACAAAGCGTTTGGGTCTGCCGTTAATTGTCTCCTATCATTCGCAAATGCCAAAATACTTGGATTATTACCAGCTGCCAGTGCTAAAACCATTCTTGGGATGGTACTATAAAACACTATACCATCGTGCAGACTTGAATTTGTGCACATCTGAGCCTATTATGAAAAGGTTAAAAGAAGGCCAGTTTAAGAATATACATCTTTTGAATCATGACATTGATACAAATCACTATCAGCCCATCCGCTTTGACGCAGCGATGCGCGATCGGTTAACAGGGGGCCAGAAGGATAAAAAATTACTCCTTTATGTGGGAAGATTAGCACCTGATAATAGGATTGAGAAGCTTCGTGAAGTGTTCGAAAAATCTAATGATTTTTGCCTGGCCATTGTGGGAGACGGCCCTCATAAAGCCTTTCTTGAACAATACTTTAAGGAGACCGATACGGTTTTCACGGGCCGCCTTTATGGTGATGAATTGGCCAGTGCCTATGCTTCTTCGGATATTTTTGTCTTTCCGTCAACCACCAAAACGGCCGGTCTTGTCTTATTAGAGGCCATGGCTTCCGGTCTGCCTGTTTTGGCGGCTAAATGCGGGCCGACCTGTGAGCAGGTCAATCATGGCATTACCGGCTTGCTTTATGATCCAGCTTCTCAAGATGAACTTTTTCAAAATCTATCCCTATTAAAGGATGATATGTTTCGTCTGAAATTAGCGGAACAGGCCAGAACTGTCAGTCAAATGACCAGCTGGAGGAGCAATTCTGAACAATTGCTTCATCTATATAAAGAAACATTGCAAAAGCACTCATCCACAGCCGGCGTTTATTAAAATAGATTAAGGATTTGTTAAACTATGCTCAAATTTTTGAAATGGGAAAAAACGTATCTCGTATTTGCCATGATCGTTATTGCCGCCTGGGTGGCGCCATACTTTATTCTTGGGGATCAGGCCCATATGAGAGTCCATGATAATATGGATTCAAATATCGCCTGGTACCAGGTATTAAACAACAGCGGTCAGCTATTTGGCTCTATCCAACAGGACATTCCCCAGATCATCAACGGACACCTGTCACGAAACGCCTTATATTCCGAGTTCTATGGGATTGTCCAATTGTTTCATTTTTTCCCGTCGGTCATCGCTTATGGAATTAATCAAGCCATTTCTCGGGTGATTGCCTTCGTGGGCATGTATTTATTGTTAAAAAAATATGTCATCAAGGATGAGAAAGCAGGCATTATTCGTGTTGGGGCCGCTCTGGCCTTTTCCTTAACGCCATTTTGGGCCAATGGGATGGCGAGCACATTGGGGATGCCCTTGGCCTTATGGGCGTTTTTAAATATCCGGAATCGCGAGCAAACCGCCGCCAGCATCATTACCATTACGCTCTTGCCATTTTACTCAACCTTTATGTTAGGATTTTTCTTTTTCCTAAGCGCGATGGGCGTTTTTTGGCTCGTTGATGTGATCAAAATGAAAAAACCGCAGTGGCGTTTGTTCTTTTCGATCGCTTATATGACCGTTATCTATTTAGCCATTGAGTATCGGGAGTTTTTGTCCCTGATCCTCGCAAAAGAAAAAACAAACCGCTTGGAGTTTGTGGAATCAAAGAGCAGTTTAGCCTCCACGTTTCGGTTGATTTTTAAAAATTATATTTGGGGCCATAACCAAGACCAGGCCGTGTTTCAGAATGTCATCCTGCCTGTCGCCTTGTTTGCGCTTGTTGTCGTGATTGTGCAAAAACGGTGGAAGCAAGAAAAATTATTTATTTGGCTGCATCTGGCTAACTTTTTGTTAGCGGTTTGGTATGCTTTTTGGTGGTATAAAGGCTGGGCACCAATCAAGGCAAAAATCTCAATTTTAAGCACCTTTAATTTTTCCCGCTATCATTATTTGCGGCCGATGATTATCTACAT
>JAUZQA010000604.1 GCA_030705665.1 Bacillota bacterium | reverse complement strand
GTAGCAATCATTTCAAGATGGGCAAATTCTTCGGTTCCGATGTCAGTAAGTAACCCTATAACTTTATCTGGAATGGTATATCGTTGATTTAAGTATCTTAACGCTGCAGCTAATTCCCCATCAGCCCCTCCATATTGTTCGATTAAAAACTTTGCCAATGCTGGATTACAGGTGCTTACCCGGACTGGATACTGGAGCTTCTTTTCATAAATCCACATGATTATTTGTGCCTCCCTCCATTTTATACCTGCCAGGGCCATGGTGAATCTGCCCAATTCCATGGATATGCGGAATAACTGTTTCCGTACTGCAATAATGGGCCGAATTCCCTCTCAAATGCCTTTTTTAGTTGTCTTCTTTCCTTTGAAAATTGGTTAAATTGGTTAATTGCATCCATATCTGTTGGATGGGTATCTAAGTATAATGTGAGTTCAACTAATACAAAATCTACCGCTTGGAGTTGTTCCAACATTTGATAATATTCGGCAGGAAGTTGTCTCATGGCTGTGAATCCCCCTTTGGACGTTGAAATGGATTAAAGTAAGGATCGTATAATGGTTTCCATAAGGTTCCAGCTCTAAGAGCCTCTGAAGGAGTGAATTGCGGAAGATTGGTCGGCTGAAACCCCATATATAGGTGGGGTGGAGTAGAATAGGTTTTAACCTTTATAGGTACACAGGGATCGAAAGGACTGACAAAAGGTTGATACGTTTTATGATGAGTATTCATAAAAGCCCTCCCTTAATTAACATCAGTTAATATTATGTGGTTTTTTTTTGAACATGACAGAAAACTATAGTCAACAAAGGGATTTTACTTTTTGTTTGAAGTATAATTTATATGTAAGCGTGAGATATTTTGTACATTGAGGTGGTAGAGATGTTTGTAAAAAGTATTATGATCCCGTTGCATCATTGTATTATAGCAGCACCTAAGGAAACATTAAGGTCTGCATTAAAAAAGTTAGAAGACCATCAAATCGATGGGATGCCAATCGTAGATGGTGGCAGCTATGAAGGGATGATAACAAGATATCATATCTATGAAAAGTATTTTCTTTCGAATAAACAAAAAGACGAATTTTTAGATTCGACATTTGTACAGGATATTGCTACACACCAAGAAATATTTTTGGTTGTAGATGAAGTTTTTGAAAAAACACTATTACAATTGAAGGACTTTCCATTACTGGCAGTTGTTGATGAAAAAAGGAGATTCATTGGGATAATGACCCGTGCCGATGTTTTAGAGCAATTTGAAAGTGCCTTTGGGTTGAATCGACCAGGGGTTCGGATTGCTTTTACTTCTGTCGAAACAGAAGGAAGGATTGCCCGGCTTACGGATATTGCTCATCAATTTCAGGTACATATCATCTCACTTGTCACCTTTGATGAGACAGATAAGCTTGTAAGAAGAATCGTCATGAAAATAGAAAAGAATAATCATGTAGACCGTTTCACTAAAAAACTTGAGGAGCATGGTTTTCGGATCTTAAGTGTCAAAGAAGATTGATTTGATGCAATGCTCAAAATTGAGATATAGACAATTCACCAACAAACTGCTGTGACATACACTGAATTTAACAGTGACGTCACGGCAGGGGGCAATCAGAATGCGTTTTGAACGCTTGACAGCTAATAAAATTAAAATCTTTCTAACCTCTGATGACTTGTTTGACAGGGGGCTTTCAAAAGATGACCTTTGGAAAGATTCCATAAAATGGGATCAACTTTTTCAAGACATGTTAAAAGAAGCCAGTGAGGAATTTAACTTTGATTTCCAAGGAGCAATTGCTATTGAAATCTTTTCAATTCAATCCCAAGGAATGATTATGATCATTACGGTAGAAGAAGTTGGGGAGGGTGAAGAGTTATTACACGACGGATTTCTTGAAATGAAGGTGAAGGTAGAAGGGTCTTCCTCTATCTTATATGAATTTGAAAGCATTGAAGAAATCATTGAGCTTTCCAAAAGATTCTCGCAGATGAAACTTTTTGGCGGAAGTTTATATTCCTATAATAATTACTACTATTTATTAATGGAAAACTGTTCTCCCCTTGATATAGATAGAATCATTGCTGTTTTGTCAGAGTATGGAAATGTTTCAATACTCAGTCCCTATGTTTTAGAGGAGTATGGAAAAAAAATCATAAACAATAACGCGGTGGACACTATATCTCATTTTTTTAAGTAGGTTTTGGGTTCACCGCCCTCTTCCCTAAAATGTTATTTATTAGGGAAGGGATGAAAGAAACGAGAGATCCTTTTGTTTAATGAAAAATCCTCTAAAAAAGAAATTGGTAGCGTTTACATTTCTTAATGTGGCTTAATCAAAAGTCAGTATTTTTCTCCTTGCATATATCATTTAAACGTGTATACTTGTGTCTAAAAGCGGACAACATTCACTAGTGTTATCTTAGGGAGGATTACATATGTCAGCCAATAATGGTAATGAAAAGACATCAAATGAAACCAAGCATGATGTGTTGGCATCTACACAGACTGTTATCCATAAAGCTTTACAGAAGTTAGGTTATCCTGAAGAAGTTTACGAACTTTTAAAAGAGCCGCTGCGATTACTGACCGTTAAAATTCCTGTCAGAATGGATGATGGTTCAATAAAAATTTTTACGGGCTATCGAGCCCAGCATAATGATGCAGTTGGGCCAACTAAGGGAGGAATCCGTTTTCATCCAGAAGTAACTGAAACGGAAGTAAAGGCCTTGTCCATTTGGATGAGTCTGAAATGTGGAATTGTTGATCTTCCGTATGGCGGTGGCAAAGGCGGTATAGTCTGTGATCCTCGGGATATGTCTTTTCGAGAGCTGGAGAGATTAAG
>JAUZQA010000603.1 GCA_030705665.1 Bacillota bacterium | reverse complement strand
GAGTCAATATTGAAAGACTCGATATTTTAATGAATTTATTTGAAGAACTTGTTATTGACCGCGGAAGGCTTGAGCAAATTTCGCGGGATTTAAATAATCAGGAACTGCAGGAGACAGTCGAGAGAATGTCACGGGTCTCTGGAGATTTACAGAATATTATTCTGAACATGAGAATGGTCCCTGTAGAAACAGTGTTTAATCGTTTTCCCCGTATGGTGCGGCAATTGGCTAGGGATCTGAATAAAAAAATTAATCTTGAAATTGTTGGTGCGGAAACCGAATTAGATCGTACTGTAATCGATGAAATTGGTGACCCGCTGGTTCATTTAATCCGTAATGCTCTTGACCATGGAATTGAAACACCAGAGATGCGCATGGCTTGCGGAAAACCGGAAGAGGGGCATGTACTTCTCAAGGCATATCATAGTGGAAACCACATTTTTATCGAAATTGAAGATGATGGCGCTGGAATTAACCGTGAAAAAGTTCTTGAAAAAGCGATTAATAATAAAATCATTTCTGCTCAAGCAGCCGCTGGACTTACGAACAAGCAGGTTTATGAATTAATTTTTGCTTCAGGATTTTCAACCGCTGAAAAAATTTCAGATATATCTGGTCGTGGTGTCGGACTTGATGTCGTTAAAAATACGATTGAATCGCTGGGGGGAACAGTCACAGTAGATTCTGTTTTGGGAAAGGGTTCGATTTTTTCGATTCAACTGCCATTAACATTGTCAATTATTTCGGCGATGCTTGTTGGGATTCAAGAGGAAAAATTTGCAATCCCGCTCTCTTCTATTATAGAAACAGCGATCGTTAAAAAGGCAGATATTCTGAGTGCCCATAGTCAAAAAGTGATCGACTTCCGTGGAAAAGTTGTACCGCTTCTTTTCTTAAAAGATATTTTTCAAGTTCCTGTCGTTGATGACTCGGCAAGTTTTTACTCCGTAGTCATGGTGCGTAAAGGTGACCGTCTTGCTGGGCTTGTTGTTGATTCTTTTATTGGTCAGCAAGAAATTGTGCTTAAATCACTCGGCAATTACTTAACCAATGTATATGCGATTTCAGGGGCAACGATTCTAGGAGACGGACAAGTTGCGCTTATCATAGACTGCAATGCACTGATAAAATAGCAAAATTATTATGGGAAAAGCTGTAATAGAGGAGTGAACGGTGTGGGGGAAAGCTTGAATTCCGAACTTAAAATTATTGTCTTCCAATTAAAAGAGAAAGAGTATGCAATACCAGTAGAACAAGTCCGCTCAATTGAAAAATTCCAGCATATAACAAGGGTTCCGGGAACGCAAACCTTTATAAAGGGTGTCATTAATCTCCGTGGTGTGGTAACACCAATTGTTGACCTAAGAATTCGCTTTGGATTGGATCAAATCAATTATCAAGACTATACAAGAATTATTATTGCCGTACTAGAAGATATAGAAGTGGGATTAATTGTCGATGCAGCTAACGACGTTATGGATATTAAGTTAGAGTCAATTGAACCCCCTCCCGAACTCGTTAGCGGAACGGAAGAGGAATATATAAAAGGTGTAGTTAAAATTGGAAAGCGATTATTAATTTTATTAGATCTTGAAAAAGTGCTTAATGAAATAAATTTGGAAGGGTAATAGGGTAAAAGAAGATGGCATTTGAAGATCAAATTACCTCCTTACATCTTGACTTTTTAAAGGAAATCGGAAATATTGGGGCAGGTCATGCAGCGACCGCTCTCTCCCAGTTATTAAATAAAAAAATACAAATGAATGTTCCGAAGGTTGAAATTGTCAGTTTCGATGAAATGGTCGAATTGGCGGGCGGTTCGGAACAGGTCGTAGCCAGCGTTTTTTTGCGCATTGAGGGGGATATTCCAGGGAGTATGTTTTTCATCCTTCCCCTAGATGATGCGGAACATTTTATTGGAAAAATGATTAGTGACCCTAATTATTCTTTATCAGGGCCGACTAGCAATGAACTGGGCCTTTCAGCTCTTCAAGAGTTAGGAAATATTTTGTGTGGTTCTTACTTAACAGCACTGGCAGACTTCACGAACCTTTCTTTACATCCATCCGTGCCGGCACTGGGAATTGATATGGTTGGAGCCATTATCAGTTTCGGATTAATTGAACAATCCCAAGTTAGTGATAATGTGATCGTGATTGATACTGCGATAAATGATGGAGACACACTTACGATAAAAAGCGTTCGGGGTCACTTTTTTTTACTGCCGGATCCTGACTCGTTTCAAACCCTATTTACCATTTTAGGAGTAAGCTAAAAATGCCGGATGAAATATATGTTGAAAAAGTTGGCATTGCCGATATGCGGTTCGTAAAAGCACCCGATCGGATTCGGACCTCAGGGTTAGGATCCTGTGTTGGCCTTGTCATTTATGATCTTGATAAAAAGCTGGCTGGTCTTGCCCATGTGATGCTGCCAGAATCCTCGTTATCAAAGGTCACTGGATTTAATCCTGCCAAATACGCTGATACTGCAGTTGAAGTGCTTGTTTCCAAACTGCTTGCAAATGGAGCAAGAAGATATGCCTTAAAAGCCAAAATGGCCGGTGGAGCCCAAATGTTTCAATTTGCGACAAATAATGAAATGATGCGTATCGGGCCAAGAAATGTGGAGGCAATTAAAAGGGAATTAGAACGTCTCAAGATTACATTAATAGGTGAAGACGTTGGTGGAAATAGCGGCAGGACCATTGAATTTGATCCACATGGGGGGTTTTTATCTATAAAAACAATCCATCAAGGAACAAAACAAATATAGTTTTAGGCTTTTACCGGGATGATTATGTAAGAAGGAGGGAGTTAAACTACTATGGCAGTGGCAGCT
>JAUZQA010000602.1 GCA_030705665.1 Bacillota bacterium | reverse complement strand
TGTCCATTCTATTTTACTGTTTAAAAAATTATATTCGAAACAAATAAAAACGTCAAGCTAATGAGTCTTCCGCTTCAGATGCTTTAAGTTCTGTGGAATCCAATTCATATTCCAGCAAATGATCCCAATCATCGTTATTTAACAGATCAAGCTGGGCTTCAACCAGCATTTTGAAACGAGTTCTAAATACTTTTGACTGCTTTTTCAATTCCTCAATTTCAAGCGCAATTTTTCTTGCTTTAGAAAGGGATTCATTGACAATCCGATCTGAATTTTTTTCGGCTTCTTTAATAATTAGTTTTGCTTCTTTTTGTGCATTTCTCTTTACTTCTTCTCCAGCTTCTTGGGCAATGATAATGGATTTATTTAATGTTTCTTCTATACTTGAAAAATGACCTAAACGGTCTTTCATATCTGAGAGTTGTTCTTCTAATTCCTTTTTCTCGCGCAAGACTAATTCATAGTCCTTGATCACTTGATCGAGAAATTCATTTACTTCATCTTCATCGTATCCTCTAAAACCCTTATTAAATTCTTTATTGTGTATATCTAACGGCGTTAATGGCATGATGCCACCTCCATAATCCTTTGTCTATAATTTTTATGTATATACATTCATTCGACAAATTTCATTATATTCCTTCAACTGCAATAAATTTATTTTTGTTTGCCAATCGTAATCCGCAACTTATCCTTTTTTGTCTTCCCATCAATGGACAATATTCTCACACGGCCAAATCCCCTGGCAGAAATGAGATCACCCATTTGACACTCAAATGAAGGACTTTCTGTTATCATCCAGTTTACTTTCACTAGTCCTTGTCCAATCAATACTTGGGATTTTTGACGGGATAAATGATGAATACCCGATAAAGCAGTATCCAATCTCAGAGACGATACGGTTATCGTATCTTCTTCCCATTGTTCACCAGAATCAATTACACTTTCCAGATCCACCTTATTTAATGAGACAGATGCCCTTCCAATGGATTGTACTTGTGCAACCAGATAACTGCTCACATCCTCGCAGACAAAAAATTGAATTCTTTTGTCTTCTAGTAGGATATCACCAAATTTTCCGCGTTTTAACCCGACTGACATTAATGTACCCAACACTTGTGGATGCTCAATTGTGATAAATTTTGAAGGGTATTCGACCTCAAATAAACTGATTTGAAAATCATCTTTTGTTACGTTTTCATAATCAGGCATAATAATAGCTCTTTTTCTTTCCGTGTTCTTGTCTCCTCCAAAAAATTCACATTTCACATCAGCGTGTTCACCAATCAACACTTTCATAATGTGCTGTTCTCTTGGATCAAGAAAATCCGTAAGTTTGCGTGTATAGGTTCTTTCGACCATGTCCTGCCAGTTCAGTACCTGGTCGATGTATTCCTTTTCCTCAGGCCGAAAGTGTTGGTATATATTCATAACCTTAAAAACTCCCTTTAAAAATAGCAGAACACAGAGATAAACTCTCATCTCTGTATTCATTTTAAAATATTAGGCAATCCAATTAAAAACTTGTGCAAGGCCGCTTAGCGCAAATCTCAATACAAAAATTGCCACAATCGGAGAAATATCGATCATCCCCAGCGGAGGAATGATTTTTCGGAACGGTTCAAGGTATGGTTCACAAATTCTCGCAAAAAATTGACCAACTTTTGAGGTTCTGGCATTTGGAAACCATGACATTAAGATATAAATAATCAATGCGTAGTAATACACATTAATTACGTTTACTAATAAGTTAAAAACGATTTGCATTCTAATTTACCACCTCGTATCCTGAAGATCATGCTCCTGAATTAAATCCGAAATATTCCCTGAAATTTCTACATTATCAGGTGTGCAGAGGAATATACTTGGACCAACTTTTTGGATATCTCCCCCAATGGCATAAACGGTCCCGCTTAAAAAATCAACAATCCGTTTTGCCTGATCATGTTCAATGCGCTGCAAGTTCACAATGACAGCCCGACGATTCTTTAAATGATCTGAAATTTCCTGTGCTTCTGAATACACACGCGGTTCTACTAAAATTACTTTCGATGATTTTTGGACACTCTGCAGGCTGACTACATTTTGGGCTTGCGGTTTTATTGCCTGTTTAACAGGTTGTTGTTGTTGTTGTTTTTGATTTTTGATCATAGGTTCCAGTTCCTCTTGACTTTCTTCTTCTGGTTCATCATACTCATCTTCTAAAAAGAAAAATGATTTAAACTTTGATTTAATCCCCATTTAGACACCTCCTATTCTTCCTCACCCACAAGGGCCGTACCTATTCGAATCATTGTTGCACCCTCTTCAACAGCGATCGAAAAATCATTCGACATCCCCATTGAAAGTTCTTTACATGGTGCATATGCTAAATGAAGCGCTTGAACTTCATCTCTTAACTCTTTTAATTGTCGAAAACAGCTGCGAAGAACATGCTCATCACTTGTTAACGGGGCCATTGTCATTAAGCCTTCGATTTGAATATTTTCTAATCCACTTAGCTGTTTAACAAAAGTAAGCACTTCACCCGCTTCCATACCATGCTTGGACTCTTCACCTGAAACATTAACCTGAATCAAACATTTTATCGGTTTACTAGCTCGTTTGTTTATCTCTTCAGCAAGTGACAATCGGTCTATGGAATGGATATAATCTACAATGTTAATGATATTTTTTACTTTTCTTGTTTGCAATGAGCCGATAAAATGCCAAACAGGCTTGTCCCGTAAGATTTCCCATTTTGCCAAGAGACCTTCATCACGATTCTCTCCAAGGTCTGTAACACCTGCTTCAAGTGCTTCCATCGCTCTTTCTTTACTCACATATTTAGTGACGGCAATGAGTCTAACTTCTTCTGGATTTCTGT
>JAUZQA010000601.1 GCA_030705665.1 Bacillota bacterium | reverse complement strand
CTATTCATTTAAAGATCTTCATGCTATCATGCAAACGACGGAGGGAACAAAAATGAACACACACCGCTGGATGAGCAGTCATTTTTTTACGTTTTACATGACATGGGGCATCTTTCTGCCTTATTGGACAGGCTGGATGATCCATACAAAAGGAATTTCTATTTCACAAGCTAGCTTGATCATGAGTATAGGTTTGGTTGCACGAGGCCTTTTTACGATCGTGATCTTTCCTTATTTATCAGAAAAAAATAGTAGTAAAAGACTTATCAATGGGATGGCAATTGGCACGGTCGCTGCGATTCTGTGCAGTATTCCTGCAGCTAACTTTGCCAGCTTGCTGGTAGTAACGATCCTTTTAAATTTATTCTATCCAACCTTGATGCCTGTTTTAGATAGTGCCGCTGGTGTCCTGATGCAAAATCGGCAATTAAGGCATTATGGAAAAAGCCGCTCATGGGGGTCGATTGGATTTGTCGTGGCGGGCGTGGTCTTAACGTTTTTTACAGGAGCCTTTGGGGATGGAGCCATTCTTTGGGCCTTGCTACTCGGCACGTTGATTTTTGCGGGTCTTGGTTTTATGCGTGCACCTGCTGTTTTATCAGAAAAGCCACGTTCAAAACCAGCCAAAAATGAAAGCATGCTGAAATTATTTCAGATTAAACATTTTGGTTTGGTGCTTATGATCGTCATTTTTCTGCAAGCGGCACACGCTACCTACTACAGCTACGGCTATCTTTTTTTACAAGATATTCACGCACCTAAATATTTAATCGGTGTCATTCTAAACATTGCCGTGATGGCGGAAATCATTTTCTTTTCAATTGCTGATCGGAGTTTTCATCAATTTTCAGTGGGCACTTTACTGGGAGTAGCTGCACTCGGTTCAACCGTGCGTTGGCTATTAATATTTGCTTTTCCAAATGTTTTTGTTTTTTGTATCGCGCAAACCTTGCATTCCTGTTCATTTGCGATGGGCCATTATGCCTTTATGAAATACTTAAGCAAAAATCTCCAACATGCTCAGATTCCGAAAGCACAAGGCATGTATTCAGCATTGGCACTAAGCTGGAGCACGGCTGTGTTCACCTTTTTCGGGGGTGTTTTATACAAAATTGAGCCAAGATACGCGTTTGTCGGGATGATCGTCTGTACGATTCCATCGATGCTGTTAGCCTTAGTTTATCGCCATATAGAACTAAAAAAGAAACCGGCCATTTTTATTTGAATTGCCACGATTCTCCGGCATTATTTCATTTTATCGTGTAATAAACATATTCAGTGCAGCCTAATTTCTATGGGCTGCTCTTTCTTTTTGTCTGAAAAATTTCTTCTTAACCTGTCCTTTTAGCCTGTTCATTTGTATATAGATGGTGAAAGGATTTTGAACCGATGGACGGAGCAAAAAACACCAGTCTGATCATCGGTTAAACGAAATGGAGGAGAGGTTAGGGAAGTCGAGATTGTACTAAGTTAATTGAGAGAGGATGAGTGATATGGCAAAGTTAAATGGAGTAGATTGTGTTACCTCGATCCATCAAGAAATAGCTGAAGGATTTAAAGCGGCTGGGATTGAATATGTGGCACGTTACCTTGGAGATAACTGGAAGTCGATAAGCAAACAGGAGGCGGATGTGATTCTCGACAACGGTTTAAAGATTGTGAGCATATGGGAAACGAATCCAACCAATGCAAGGTATTTTACGATGAATAAAGGATTCGCAGATGGTCATGATGCAGCCTCATTCGCACAAGCGATTGGACAGCCAGAAGGAAGTGCGATCTACTTTGCGGTTGATTATGACATGCAGCCTTCTGACATGAAAGACATATTAAACTATTTTTTAGCTGTCCGCCGAAGCATAGGCAATAAATACAAAGTTGGGGTCTATGGTTCCTATGCTGTTCTTGAAATCCTTCATCGTTCTCATGCAGCGGACTTTTATTGGCAAACGGCGGCATGGTCGGGCGGAAATATTGCTGAATTTATTGATATCCTTCAATATGGCTTCAATAAAAAAATCGTCGGAATACCAGTAGATTATAATCAAGTTTCAACGAATGCTGGTTCTTGGGGCAAAGGAACACAAGGGTCATCCCCTCAACCAACACCGGCGCCGGAAGCGGCGAACATCTATCATGTGCAGCCGGGCGATACATTGAGCGGCATTGCCCTCCATTTTGGAACGTCGGTAGATGAACTTGTCAGGAAAAACAATATACGAAATCCAAATCTCATTTATGCCGGACAGGTTTTAGCCATTCCAACCTCTAAAGGAATGTCAGAATATACAATTAGACCGGGAGATACGTTATCACAGATCGCGGTGAATTTTGGTACAACTGTTGACCAGCTCCGAGCCTTGAATCGGATCGCCAATCCAGATTTGATCTTGGCTGGCCAGAAAATTCGGGTGAAATAATGGGAGCACACAGTATGAAAAAAAGATTGGCAGGGGGTGCCTTAATCGCTTCATCATTGCTGATCGTCTTTCACCCCGTCGAGACGAATTCTAGTAAAACCTCGCAAAGTGATGTAGATACTGATTCTGGAACCATAAATTATAGTAAAATACCTGTAACACTGGTTGAAACGAACGACGGAGACACGATTAAAGTGAAGTTTAATGGGAAAGTAGAAACGGTTCGCTATTTGTTGGTCGATACTCCCGAATCAAAAAAGCCAGGAACCTGTATCCAGCCATATGCAATAGAAGCTTCGAAACGAAATAACCAATTAGTCCGCTCCGGTCCATTAGCGCTTGAGTTTGAACAAGGGGACAGAAGGGATGCCTACGGGCGTCTCCTTGCCTATGTTTATGTAAATGGCCGTTCAGTCGGCGAAACATTAGTAAAAGAGGGCTTAGCTCGCGT
>JAUZQA010000600.1 GCA_030705665.1 Bacillota bacterium | reverse complement strand
TACCAACACTGTTAAGCGAATCTATCCTGGAAAATTAGATCTTGGCGGGATTGGAAAAGGATATGCTGTACAGTCAGCGGGACATTGGTTAAAGGAGATTGGCCAGGCACGTGCTGGAATCGTAGATGGCGGCGGAGATATCACCGTTTGGTCTGATGGCGAAAAAGAATGGACGATCGGGGTCGCCCATCCATATGAAAAAAACAAGGAAATCGCCCAGTTTCGAGTCAAGAATGCCAGTGCAGCAACCTCTAATATCCTATATCGCCGCTGGCAGCAAGGAAACGAGCAAAAGCACCACCTTTTGAACGGCAAAACGGGGCTTCCAGTGGAATGTTCAATCATCCAAGCAACAGTTGTCAGTGAAAATCTTCTTGATGCCGAAGTTGCTGCTAAGCTTTGTTTTATGGAACATCACGTAAACGAAGAATTTAAAAAAATGGCAAAGGTTTATTTAACCATTCTTGTCGATAAAAATGGGGACATAGAGGTTCAACGATAAAGAAAACGGCAGCACTGGCTCCTGCTTTCTTTATCGTTAATCTTTAGAGTTTTTTCTCAAAAACAATCGTAAACACACTTCCCTTACCTAAATCACTGCTTGCAAAAATCTTCCCACCATGTGCGGCAACAATCGCTTTGGCAATCGAAAGACCTAATCCCGATCCTCCTTTTTCTCTTGAGAGATCCCCCCTGTAAAAACGGTCAAAAATATGGGGAAGATCATTTAAGGGAATTCCGCAACCTGTGTCTGAAACAGATAATATAATTTTTCCGGAACTTGATTTAAGGACGAGCTCAACGCTCCCTTCTTTTGTAAAACGAAAGGCATTATCCAACAATATATATAGTAATTGCTGAATCCTCGTTTCATCACATCTAAAGAGAATACCTTCCTGGATGCTCTCCGCAAAATCGATGTTATCTGTTGATTTGCTACGGAATCTTTTAAAAATAGAATGTGTTAGCTCCGAAAGGTTAATATAATTCATTTCTAATGCCAAAACATTTTTATCACTTCTAGCCAAGAATAATAAATCATTAATAAGCTTATTCATCAATTCTGCTTCTGCTTTCACATCTTCGAGAACTTCTTGGCCGAAGGAACTTAAGTTGTCTTTTTCCTCTCTTCTTAATAAATCAATGGAGCTATAAAAAATACTGAGCGGGGTTCTTAATTCATGGCTTGCATCCGAAACAAACTTTTCTTGTTTATTGAAGGCTGTCTTGATAGGTTTAATTGCTTGGCCAGCAAAATAGTATCCCATAAAACCAAGAAGTATACTAAAAAACAGTGTAAGAAATAATAGGGTCCATGTAATATTTTCGGTTAAATGTCTCTCACTTGATATATCTTTACCAATGATCACGTACCCATGCAGGTAACCATTCGTATCAATCGGCTTTTTGACTAAAATTAGGTGTACATGTTTCCAGGTTACTTGTTTCGTAAATGAAGCAGTTTTATCTGAAATGTACTTTTCTTCAATCCATCCGGAGAGTTGTTTTATCGTTTCTTCGCCGTAAATAAATTGATTTTTGGCGTCAAAAATGTAGTAGAATATCTCACGATTTGGAACATAAGCTAAGCCGCGATGTTCTTTTTCATAAAGATCTTCCACTAGATCCATTTTCTCTTTATCGAAGAATGACTGTAAATCCTCCTTTTCCTTTTGAATGATTTGTTGTGAAATCAGAAAATAGAGAATACCGATAAAACTCAACAATAAAAACAATAATGAAAAGGTATAGAGGATAGTAAGCTTTGATTTTAATTTACGAAACATCCGTGGTTCTCACTTTATAACCGATTCCACGGACGTTTTGGATCAACGAGGGACTCCCGGGATGATCAATTTTCTTCCTAACTAACTTTACTAAGGCATCCAGTGCATTATCGGAAACATCCGTATCAAAACCCCAAATCCGCTCAAATAGAACTTCCCTGGTAACGACTTGGTTACAGTTACGGAAAAGAATTTCGAGAAATTGATATTCTTTTTTAGTTAACTCGATTGCCATTCCTTTTTCCTTAAGTTCATGAGTGTTTAAGTGAAGTGTAAAATCATTGATAGCGATTAACTCCTCAAGGCTTTTTTCTTTGCGTCGGCTTATAGCTCGGATTCGTGCGAGCAATTCGTCAATTTCAAATGGCTTTACTATATAATCATCAGCACCTGAGTCTAATCCAAGGATGATATCCTTTTTGGCGTCTTTCGCGGTCACAAATAAAATTCCGCTTTTGATTCCTTTTGAACGAAGTTTTTTACATACTGTCAGTCCATCTTCACCAGGAATCATCCAATCGAGAATAATGACATCATAAACAGAAAGTGAAGAATAACTGAGAGCATCTTTACCATTTTTGACCCAGTCTACATGGTGAAATTCATTTTTCAACAAGTGGGCCACCAGTTTCCCTAGGCGTTCATCGTCTTCTGCTAGTAAAATATTCACAC
This sequence comes from Bacillota bacterium, assembly GCA_030705665.1. Next base: position 415 of record JAUZQA010000600.1, on the reverse strand, counting down.
CATCACTCCATTTCAGAAGTTTTCCTATTATTGTCTATAATAACAATTTTTTCTGAAAAATGAGTGAAAAAACAGCATACTTTTTGATTATGATATATAGATATGTGCATCTTTAAAGCTAGTTAAGATACTGGCAGATAAACCAACAATTCCTACAATTAACAGTGAATAAAGTAAATTGGCATCCCGAAGAACAAATAAACCAGTCATTATGATTACAGTATCAATAACATAAATGATAATCCCTACATTTAATTTGCTCCACTTTGAAAGTAATAAAGCCAAAAGGTCCATTCCTCCAGGACTGATATGGTTCCGAAGCATGAATCCAACACCTAAACCTACAAACACTCCGCCACAAATAACACTCGCAACTATCGGAAGATGAACTACCCCATTGAGCGGTGTCATTAAT
>JAUZQA010000060.1 GCA_030705665.1 Bacillota bacterium | reverse complement strand
TTGTTAAATCTTTTATCTTGTTCTTCCGCTCTTTTGACCACCTTAACATATCGGAAAAGGTATTTTTGTTTTCCACCTGATCATAATTTTGATATCGTTTTCTTCCCATGTTGGCACCTCTTTTAGATCAATAAAAATTTTACTTAAATTTATTATAATTTCATTTTGCTTGGAATCAACTTAAACAGCAGCTTCAAAATAGTAAACTCCAGCCCATTTTCATTTAACCATTATGTTTTCATGCTATGGTAAATTATGAGATAATTAAAAACGGTTCTTACAAAAAGGGAGGAATAATGATGCCAACAAGCTTAAAGGACACTACAACATTACATAATGGCGTTAAAATGCCATGGTTTGGTCTTGGCGTATACAAAGCCCAAGAAGGTGAAGAAGTCATTCAAGCTGTAAAAGCAGCAATTAAAAATGGCTACATCGCTATTGATACAGCAGCCTTATATCAAAATGAAGCTGGTGTTGGACAAGCAATTAAAGAAGCTGGTGTTCCTCGTGAAGAGCTTTTTATCACGACAAAGGTCTGGAACAATGATCAAGGCTATGATTCAACATTAAAAGCATTTGAAACGAGTCTTGATAAACTTCAACTGGATTATCTTGATCTTTATTTAATCCACTGGCCTGGCCCGGATAAATATAAGTATCGTGAAACTTGGAGAGCACTTGAAAAGTTATATAAAGATGGACGTGTTAGGGCCATTGGTGTATCCAATTTTCAAATCCATCATTTAGAAGATTTAATCGCATATTCCGAAATTAAGCCAATGGTAAATCAGGTTGAACTTCATCCATCCCTAAACCAAGCATCACTTCGTGAATTCTGTAAAAAAGAAGGGATTCAAATTGAAGCCTGGTCACCTTTAAAACGAGGCAAATTATTTAGCGACCCCACCCTTATCAAAATTGGACAAAAATATAACAAATCAGTGGCCCAAGTAATCCTGCGCTGGGATTTACAAAATGAAATCGTCACAATCCCTAAATCCATCAAGGAAGAACGAATTATTGCAAATGCGGAAATTTTTGATTTTGCACTATCTGCTGAGGATATGGAAAAAATCAACAGCTTAAACAAAGATGAACGCGTAGGACCAGATCCCGATACAATGACAAGAGATTTTTAAGATAAATGGCTCCCATCGCCGTACGGTGGGAGCCCTATTTCATTCGCTTAAAACTCCAAATTACGCTAGTGAAATCACCCTTCAATAGGGGAATAGCAATTCCTGCATACATCAATTCATCCCCCCCATAGACTTCTCCGGTTTTTGTGTCCCGATAGAGGAAGTTTGGATTTAACCCCTTAAGCCTGAGGCTGCAGAGCGGGGGATTGGGTTGTGATAAAATTTGTGAATATCCCACAACGACTTCAGATTGGTCCTCAGAAAGATACAGCCATGCTGCTTCATTCCCGGAAAATGGGTTCAACAAGCGATAGAATATCCCAAATTGAATGATATGACGAATATCTTTATAAAAGGTAATTTGTTCTTTTATTTTTTCTTTTTCTTTTTCCGCTAACTTCGTTAAATCCAGCTCATAACCAAAGTTACCAGACATCGCTACGTTTCCGCGCATGTCTAATGAGGTTACCCGCTTTACCTGATGGTTAGGCACAGCAGAAACATGTGCCCCCATCGTAATGGCAGGGTACACAATACTCGTGCCATATTGTATTTTCAATCTGGAGACAGCATCGGTATTATCACTCGTCCAGACTTGCGGCATGTAATAAAGCATGCCAGGGTCGAAGCGGCCGCCACCGCCTGAACAGCTTTCGAATAAAATGTCAGGAAACTTGGATGTAATCTCATCCATGACGTGGTAAAGCCCTAAGATATATCGATGAGCAGTTTCACGCTGCTGTTCAGAGGGCAAGTTTTTCGAACCAATTTCTGTTAGATGCCGATTCATATCCCATTTCACATAAGTAATTGGTGCACTTTGCAAAATCCTGGAAACAGCAGCAATGAGATAATCACAGACCTCTTTTCTGGACAAATCAAGCACTAGCTGATTTCTGCCTTCTGACCTTCTGCGATTCGGAACATGTAAACACCAATCAGGATATTTTCTATAAAGATCACTATCAACTGATACCATTTCAGGTTCAAACCATAAACCAAATTCTAATCCCATTTTTCGAATTCTTTTTGCAAGGTCAGCTAACCCCTTCGGAAGTTTCTGTTTATTTACTACCCAATCACCCAGTGAGCTTTTTGCATTATCTCTTTTACCAAACCAGCCATCATCGAGCACAAATAATTCAATCCCTACTTCCTGGGCAGCCTTGGCAATTTCGATGATTTTTTCTGCTGTAAATTTCATATAAGTTGCTTCCCAATTATTGATGAGAATTGGGCGGATTAGGTCCCGATATGTACCTCTGCACAAACGGGTTCGATAAAGTTCATGGTAAGTACGGGACATCTCTTCTAATCCTTCATCGGAATATACCATGACAACTTCGGGGAGTTGAAATGATTCATTTGGTTTTAAAAGCCAGGTAAAGTCAAAAGGATTTATGCCCATTGATGCTCTTGCTGTATGAAATTGGTCAACCTCCACTTGCGCTAAAAAATTCCCACTATATACAAGACTGAACCCGTATACTTCCCCCTTTTCCTCATCAGTATTTTTCCTGAGCAAGGCAAAAAAGGGATTCTGCTGATGACTGCTCGCTCCGCGCCTGCTTTCAATTAATTGATTTCCTGGGACAATCGGTCTTCTGACTATATTTCGCTCATTGATATGAGAACCATATAGGGTTAATAAATCAAACTGATCATCACGAAAATCCACATTGGTACTTAACGCCCGCAGAATTTTGAGCTTTTCTTTGCCTTGATTTTGGAAGCGAACCGAACGGGTTACAACATTAAACTCTTTGAAAATTGTATAGGTTAGAAAGACCTGGAGATTAATTAATGAATCTTCTAAGACAACTTCTAATGTCTCTGCCTCATCTTTTTCCTCAACATAAACAGCAGGCAGACCTTCAAGAGGTCTTTTTCCTTTATAAATAGAATGTGTTTTGTAGTGCAGGTCTGTGATTGTTGATCCATTTTCTAATTGAATTTGATAGGCGGGAGTTCTGAAATCTGAATTTCCGTAAGCAGGGTATTCCTGTGGCAGTGTATCGAGAGAAAAAGACGGATCTGCTGGATCAGGATTGGGAGAAAAACTCCTTTTTATCAATCGTATTGGGTTCTTGTTATGGAAGTTATTTATTCTTTTTCCCCAGTAAAGATGTGCTAAGTATCCATCTTTAATAATTTGCATCACATAGCTCGTATCTTTTCCTCTTAAATGGAAAATCCTTTCCTTCGGATCATAATGGATACTCAAAACAATCCCTCCTTGAGAATAAACGATTGTTTCTACATGATTGCCTGATGATTCTACATATTTTTGGCTGGATTCTACATCTTTGCCCCGTGATTCTACATCTTTTTGGCTGGATTCTACATCTTTGCCTCGTGATTCTACATCTTTTTGGCTGGATTCTACATCTTTGCCTCGTGATTCTACAAATTTTCAGCTGGATTCTACATACATGGCCCGCGATTCTACATATCTTTGGCTGAATTCTAAATCAATAACTTAAAACACAAAAAAAACATCATAAAACACAGGTAAAGCACCCATTAGTGTTTTATGATGGTGATTGCTGATTATTCCTAAAAAATCATTACACTTCTTTAGCAAGCTCAGTGTAAGCTTTTGCCAATTTTGTAATTTCCTCAAAGTCACCTTTTTGAATCAAACTATTGTTAACCAAATTTCCGCCTAAGCCTACTGCCATTGCTCCATAGCCTAATACTTCTTTCATGTTATCTAGATTAACTCCGCCTGTTACCATCATTGGGATATGGTTAAGCGGTCCGCGAATATCTTTAATATATTTCATTCCCATAGAACCGATTGGGAAGACCTTAACAGCAGTCGCCCCAAGTTCATAAGCACGAACGATCTCTGTAGGAGTCAATGTTCCCGGCCATACATCAACACCTTGTTCCAAGCCATATGCTAAAACGGCTTCATCCAAATTTGGAGAAATTAAGTATTCTGCCCCTGCTTGTATCGCTTCCTTAGCCATCTTAAGGTTTAGGACAGTACCTGCTCCAATTCTCATCTGTTCTCCGAGCTTTCCTTTTAGTTCATCGATCATGTTCAACGCGCCGTTTGTATTAAGCGTAATTTCTAGAAACGAAACTCCTCCTGCTAACAATGCCTTTGCCGTTTGTTCCCCGCTGCCATCTGGAATTCCCCTAATAATCGCAACAACCTTTTCTTTTTCCAATAATGAAAGTAAGTCCTTTTTCAACTCTAAGTACCTCCAAATTTTTCCAATAAAAATACACATAATAATTAGCTGGGGACTTTGTCCCCAACTAATTCATTCACATTATAGAGTTACACCAGTTTTAAAAATCGCAATTTCTCTGAAGTCATTCTTTTCGTTATTCACTAGTTCGCCACTTGCTATTTTAATGACATAATCAATGAAGTTGCGCAATACAGTATCTGCTGATTCTTCTAGTAATACCCCTGCATTAAAGTCAATCCAATGTGGTTTTGCTTCAAATAATGGAGTATTCGTTGAGACCTTCATCGTTGGAACATAGGTGCCAAATGGAGTTCCGCGGCCAGTTGTAAATAGAACTAGCTGACAGCCTGCTGATGCTAACGCAGATGCAGCAACAAGGTCATTTCCTGGGGCACTTAAAAGATTTAAACCTTTTGTCTTCAATCTTTCTCCGTATTTTAGGACGTCTGTAACAACAGATGTTCCAGCTTTTTGCGTACAACCAAGAGATTTATCCTCTAATGTTGTAATACCTCCTGCTTTATTTCCTGGAGAAGGATTTTCATAAACAGGCTGGTTGCTTGCCATGAAGTATTCTTTGAAGTCATTGATTAAATCAACTGTCTTAGAAAATACTTCTTTGTCTTCAGCACGTTCCATAAGGATCGTTTCAGCACCAAACATTTCAGGGACTTCTGTTAAAACTGTTGTTCCGCCTTGGGCTACTAGGAAATCAGATAGTCTTCCAAGTAATGGGTTTGCCGTAATACCTGATAAGCCATCAGAGCCTCCGCATTTTAAACCGATTTTCAATTCGGATAATGGCACTTCTTCGCGCTGATCATTTTTGGCTGCCTCATAGATTTCTTTTAAAAGGTTAACACCAGCCTCAATTTCATTGCCAACCTCTTGGGAAACAAGAAACCTCACTCGGTCTTCATCATATTCACCAAGACCTTCTTTAAATTCGTACAGGTTATTATTTTCACATCCAAGGCCTAGGACAAGTACCCCGCCAGCATTTGGATGAAGTACGGCATCGCGTAAAATGCTTCTAGTATTGCCATGGTCTTCCCCAAGCTGTGAACAGCCATAGTTATGCTTCAGGACAAGCACATTCTCAAACGGACTGATATCGCCAACTTCCTTTTGAAAACGTTTAATGATTGTTTCAGCAACACCATTGACACAGCCAACAGTTGGTACAATCCAAAGTTCATTACGGATTCCAACATTGCCGTTCTTACGTTTGAAACCTTTAAATGTAAGGTTCTCATTTTTAAATGGGTTGCTTGTTAATTTCTGATTAAATTGGTAGTCTACAATGCCATCAAGATTAGTTTTTGTATTATGAGTATGAACATGCTCACCCGCACCGATGGGCTGTGTTGCATGGCCAATTGGATAACCATACTTAATCACATATTCTTTTTCCTGAATTTCATTTATAGCAACCTTGTGGCCACGCTTTACGTCATCTTTTAACACAACTTCTTTTCCATTCACTTGAATGGTTTGGCCTTTAGCTAAATCCTGTAACGCTACCACAACATTATCGATTTCATTGATTCTAATAAAATCTAACATGAATGATTCTCCCCTTATTGTTTGGCTTTCTCCCCTAAAACAGACTCAACTGCTTTTTCCATTCCTTTTGTTTCGATTTCAAAAAGATAATTTGTAACTGCGTCTGTTAAACCTGGAACCTCATTTAGATTCATTTTCCAGTTCTTTTCATATCCTAAAACGTTCGTAACGATTGATCTTACACTCTCAATGCTGCCATCAAATGTAGCCCATTCTTGGTTGTATAATTCAAGAATATCTTGATCATCTGCCAATTTAATGTCTTCTTCTCCTCTTTTTCCCTTATAGAAAGCCATAAGAGCTGCTAAAGAGAAGACAAGTTTGTTAGGTAATTCATTTTTGCGGTTAATGTATTCCAATAAAGATGGCAGGTCTCTCGTTTCATATTTAGGCATTGAATTTAATGAAATGCTCATTAAGAAATGTTTAACATATGGATTCATGAATCTTTCAATTACTGCATTTGCAAAGAAGTTTAACTCTTCAATTGGCAGATCCAATGTTGGGATAATCTCTTCAAAAATAATTTCTTTAGTAAATTTTCCGATTACTGGATGCTCAATTGCTTCGGCAACCGTGTCTAATCCATATAAATAAGAAACCGGAGTCATCGCTGTATGCGCACCATTTAAAATGCGAACCTTTCTTGTTCGATATGGTGTTTGGTCATCTACAAAAATGGTATTTAATCCAGCTAAATGTACAGGGAACTCATCCTTAATCCACCCTGGACCTTCAATTACCCAAAAGTGGAACACTTCTCCAACTACTACAAGATTATCTTGGTAACCAAGCTCTTCAGTGATTTCCCCAATGGTATCTCTTGGATAACCAGGTACAATTCGGTCAACAAGGGTACAACAGAAAGTATTCGCTTCGTTTACCCATTGAACAAATTCATCTCCAAGGTTCCAAAGAGCTGCATATTTTAGAACGATTTCTTTTAATTTTTCTCCATTACGGTCAATTAATTCACAAGGAATAATGATAAATCCTTTGCTATTATCTCCCTTAAAGGCCTGGAAGCGATGATAGAGGAATGCGGTTAGCTTGCCAGGAAAGCTTTTTTGCGGCTTGTCTTCTAACCGGTCTGTTTCGTCGTATGCAATACCCGCTTCTGTCGTATTTGAGAAAATGAAGCGAAGGTCAGGATTACTAGCAAGTTCAACATATTGATCAAATTGAGAATATAAATTGATTCCTCTGCTGATTGCATCAATGAGTGTATGTTCTCTAACAGCTTTTCCATCCTGAATACCTTGTAAATAAAGGGTATACAAACCATCTTGTTCGTTTAGCATCTCTACCATTCCCTGGCCAAGAGGCTGAACAACAACAACACTGCCGTTAAAATCAGTTGTTTTGTTAAGAACATCGATTTGCCAATCAACGAACGCCCTTAAGAAATTTCCTTCGCCAAATTGAAGTACTTTTTCTGGATAGTTTTTATGGCCTTTTACAGTACTTTTGTTTAGTCTTTGCATTTTTCATTCCTCCATTTTGGTAATGCACACGTTAACATTTTACTTTATAAATGATCCCGTTTACTAGTGCCTTTTTATTGTAAACGGGATGTTTATTTCCTGGATGAAACTGATTTTCTTTTAATTAACTCAGTTTCTACAAAGATCTTTTCACCTGTTTGCTCATTATTTTCTACAATTTCTAAGATCTTTTCTGCACCAAGTCTGCTGATTTTTTCAATCGGTTTTTTAACCGTAGTTAGTGATGGATTCGTGTATTGAGCTATTTGAATATCATCGAAACCTATCACGGAAACATCATTTGGTACATTTAAGCCTTTTGCAAATGCAGCATTAAGAGCCCCTACTGCCATGTCATCATTGGAACAAAAGACAGCAGTTGGGGGATTTTGCAAGGAAAGTAATTTTTCCATTGCCTTATATCCGCTCTGCATATCATAATTCCCCTGAACGATATATTCATTCCGGATTGGAATTTTCTGCTGAATTAATGCTTGTAAATAACCTTCCCTACGTTCCAAGGTCGATTTAAAGCCTTTAATCCCTTCAATGATCGCAATGTCCCTATGGCCTTTTTTGATTAAATACTTAACTGCCTGACAAGAACCTTCACGGTCGTTCGATAAAATATTGATAATGGATTGGTCATTGACTTCCCTATTAATAACGACAATTGGAATTTTTTGATTGAGCACATGATAGATAAATGCATTGTCGACTTCCCGCTGACTCATCAAGATAATTCCATCAAATCTTTTATGGTGGATCGATGAAAAGTTTTTATAATCGTCAATTCCTCTAACAAATAAATTGTAGTTCTCATTAATAATACTATTAACACCTGTTACAGTATCTGCAAAGAAGCTAGGTGAGGTACCGTTGGATATGCTTGTAAAGAAAAGGCCAATAGTATGAGATTTTTGCATCACAAGACTCTTTGCATTAAAGTTTGGTGTATAGTTTAGCTGAGACGCTATTTCTAAAATCTTTTTCTTAGTTTCTGGCTTAATTAACGGACTGTCATTTAATGCTCTTGAAACTGTCGTATGGGAAACATTGGCCAGCTTTGCAATATCTTTAATTGTAACCACTTTTCTTCACCCTTTGTCTTACGCATACATGTAGCCTATCAGGAAGTTATATTTCTATTGTAAACGTTAACAGTATCTCAGGACAATCATAATTTTACACTCTTGCAAAAAAATTATCTAAAAGACGGGAGACTACAAAGTAATCTCTCGTCTTTTTTATTTATCTTATTAATTCTCTATTAGAAAGTGCCCTTTTCCCAACGTCCATTGTTTAAGTCGTTGGCAATATTTTTAAACTTATCATCAGATAAGTTGTATAAAACGCCGATAATGATTGCAGCAAGCAACAAGGCAACTGCTGGATAAAGTGTCATTGTTCCTTTAATCCCAAGGAGCGTGCCTGCAGTTTGATGTGCGTTAGCAATATATCCAGTTGCAGCAAGAACACCGGCAGAAACGATAGCAGCAAGTGATTGTGCAATTTTACGAGAGAAGTTGAACGCTGCATACGTAACACCTTCTTTACGAACACCAGTATGCCAATGACCATAATCAATAGCATCTGAAACAAATGCCCATGTTACACCATTTGAAATCGCTAACGCTGCATAACCGATTGATACTAATACGATAAAAGAATAAATATTTGTTGGAATCACGAAGTTTAAACCATCAGCTACGACCCCAATGAGTAAACCAGCCATTGCTGTTTTCTTTTTGCCAAAGCGGCGAACTAAAAATGGAATTAAAGTAATACCTACTACAGAACTACCCATTTGGATAAAGTTAATAATTGGCTGCAAACCAACATGTCCAAGATTGTATTGGCAGAAATAGATCATCATTGCATTATTCGTATTCATTGCTGAAATTGTGAACAATGTCATTAATACTAAGCACCATAATGGACGGTTAGTGAATACAACTTTGAAATAGTCTTTCGCTGATGCTTTTTCTTTTCCTTTAGCATTTTCAACTTTAATATGTTCTTTTGTACCTTTGTAGCAGATAAAGAAACCGATAATACCGATGAATGCCATAATGGCTGCAGTAATAGGATATCCAATTTTTGGACTTGAGAACATTGCTAAAATCGGTACAAATGCAACGCCTGTAACCAACTGTGCCCCGATAGAACCAGCCTGGCGGGTTGAAGCCATAAATGATCGTTCACCGACATCCCTCGTCATAACAGATGCTAATGATCCATAAGGTACATTTGTAAAGGAATAGACAAGACCCCAAGCCATGTATGTTCCATACGCCCAAGCGATTTTTCCGCCCATTGAAAGGTTCGGCATTGTAAATGTAACTACTGTCAAAACGGCAAGGATAATAGCAGAAAGCATCATGACAGGACGGAATTTTCCTCGTGGTCCAGCTGCCCTTGAGTCAATAAGTGACCCTGCCAAAGGATCCATAAACGCATCAAAGATCTTTGTGATTGAGAAAACACCTGCTGCTGCTACGGCACTAATGCCTGCAACGTCGGTATAAAAGTGCATCAAATAAGACTGTCCTAAGTCAAACATGAATCCATTACCAAAGTCACCAAATCCATAAAGAGCTTTTTCTTTTGTAGGAATCTTTTTTGTCTCTTGGTTCGTTTCTGTATTTAATTTACGTGCAAGATTTTCTGCCATAAATTATCCTCCTTGTATACTACTGTACTTGAAGTGATCAACAATTTACTGATATAATGAATACGAAAAATATTTTTCTAGAATCTCCTCCTTTATGCTGGTCTTATCCGCAAAGTAAACTAGCATAAAGTGATGGGATTCCTTTTTTTATTTTGGCTGTGTTAAATTTCAACAGAGCCTTTTATTTTATAGGTCAAAACCAAAATATTCTTTGGCATTATTATAGGAAATGCCTTGAACAATCTTGCCTAAAAATTCAATGTTATTTGGTACTTCTCCATTTTCAACCCACTCAGCAATTAAGCCGCAAACAATTCTTCTGAAATATTCATGTCTTGTGTAGGAAAGAAAACTTCTTGAATCAGTCAACATTCCAATGAAACGACTGAACAGCCCCAAATTGGATAATGATTTCATTTGAGCTAGCATGCCTTCTTTTGTATCGTTAAACCACCATGCTGTACCAAATTGAATTTTCCCAGGGATGCCCCCGCCTTGGAAGTTACCAATCATTGTTGCGATGATATCGTTATCGTTAGCATTTAATGAATAAATAATTGTTCGTGGAAGTCCCTTGCTCTGTTCGATTGAACTTAATATTTTTGATAATGGCTTTGCAATTGGCTCATCATTGATCGAATCCCAGCCAGTATCAGGGCCCATTAAATCAAACATTCTTGCGTTGTTGTTGCGTAATGCATTAATGTGGAATTGCATTGCCCAGCCTAATTCGTGATAAAGCCCGCCTAAGAATGTCATTGTGTATGCTTTGTATTTCTTTTCATCCTCAAGGGATACTTTATTACCTTGTAATGCACTGGCGAAAATGGCAGCAGCATCGTCTTTTGTCGTTTCTGCATACATCATTTGATCAATGGCATGGTCAGAAACCTTGCATCCAACTGAATCAAAAAATCTTACTCTTGATTCAAGTGCCTTTAGGAAGTCATCAAAAGTTTGAATGGAAATTTCTGAAACCGTTTGGAGCTTTTCAACCCAAGGCAAGTAAGTATCTCGATTTATTTCTAGGCTTTTATCAGGTCTAAAGCTTGGTAAAACCTGGACATCAAAATCAGTCTCTTCTTTTAACTTGAAGTGATATTCAAGGCTGTCAGTAGGGTCGTCAGTTGTACAAACAACCTTTACATTTGATTTTTTAATAAAATCTCTTGCCCCGAACCCCTCGCTATTTAGTTGGGCATTAATTTTTTCCCAAATTTGTGGAGCTGTTTCTTCGTCCAGTAAATCATAAATGCCGAAAAACCTTTGAAGTTCCAGGTGTGTCCAATGATAAAGAGGATTTCCAATCAACATTGGAACTGTTCTTGCCCATGCCATGAATTTATCATAGTCACTTGCACTGCCGGTAATGTACTCTTCTTCGATACCGTTACTTCTCATTTGACGCCATTTGTAGTGATCACCATACAGCCAAATTTCAGTTACATTTTTAAATGTTTTATTTTCATAAATTTCTTTTGGACTTAAGTGGCAGTGATAATCAATAATCGGCATCTGTTTGGCATAATCATGAAATAATCGCACTGCTGTTTCATTTTTTAACAGAAAATTTTCGTCCATAAAACTGGACATATAATCACCATCTTTCTTATTCTTATTGTTTAAGAATGCGTTTTCATATTTTGTAAATTTATTGTTCACGTTAACAAATTGGCTGAAAAAAAAATATCTTTTTATATCTGATATATTTTCTTGGTTTCCAGTATAACCCTTATAATTTGTTAACGTGAACATCTCTTTTGCTTGATTACATAATAACGTGTATAAGATGATTTTTCAATCGTTTTTAAGAAATTTGTAATCGGTTTCGCTAAATGTTCATTTTTTCACATGCCTTGGAACTAATTCAAAGGAAAAATGTAACACCTGCCTCTTGTCTTTAAACTTTTGGGAAAGTACATAAACTATAGTAAATACATTTATTATTGGAGTGTTTAAGTCCATGAAAAAACCTCTTTTATTTGTTTTCGTACTTTTAATAAGTTATTTGTGGAGTGATCAGTACTCTTATGCATCCAGCAGGAAAGCAGAGTACAGGAAAAATGGACTTGCTATTTGGGAATTAAACACCAAAGAAAAACTAGTTGCACTCACCTTTGATGATGGCCCAAACCCTAAATATACAAACCAAATACTTGATTTATTAGCCAAGTAC
>JAUZQA010000006.1 GCA_030705665.1 Bacillota bacterium | reverse complement strand
ATGGGTAATGCAAGCAACAAATAATGATTATGAAGATAAAGAAACTGATACCGCCAATGTGAAAAGCTATCCTGGAGGTGCCGGGGATGCTATGGCCTATGCTCCGACGGGTCATCTATGGGACCAAGCTCTTAAGTACGGCAAGAATGTAGAAAACTTTGGTGAAGATACAACTGGTTTTACCGGACCAGCACCTTTTGGTACTTGGAGTGATTGGTATAAAGATTCGCAAATTTTGTCTGGTGCACAGACGGGTAATTTGCACGTTCCAATTGGAAATTATAGTGCTACGTATGATATTCCATCTCTTGGACCGATTACCTATAAACCTTTCCCAACATTTGATATGAATATACCTGATCAGTATCGTTTTGAAATTTTTAAACAACAGTTTGAACAACATGTTAAAAATAATGATTTACCTGCACTAAATACGATGTGGGTTACAAATGACCACACTTCTGGAAGTGCAACAGGTTCTCCTACACCACAGGCCATGGTTGCTGACAATGACCTTGCTGTAGGTAAAATTGTTGACTTGATTTCTCACAGTCCATACTGGAAAGACTCTGTGATTTTTGTAACAGAAGATGATTCCCAAAACGGTTTAGACCACGTTGACGGCCATCGTCAGCCTGCATATGTGATCAGTCCTTGGGTGAAGAGAGGAATCACTAACAGTCACTACTGGACTGTTATTAACATGGTTCGCAGTATTGAACAAATTCTCGGACTTCCAGCAATGAACCAAAACGATGCTGCAGCAGAGCCGATGAGTGAACTATTTACAGATAAACCGGACTTCACTCCTTACAACTTTGTGCCAAACCAAATTCCGCTTGACACATTAAATGGCACACCTGAAGCCAATAATGCAGCCCTAGCTAATACAGTAAATATTACTCCAGAAGCAAAGGATGCTTCTAAAAAATGGACAGAATGGTCTAATAAGAATAAGGACAAGCTGACAGGGAAAAAAGCCTCTCCAGATGAAGTAAACGCAAATATGCTGAATCATGCTGTATGGTATTCAACGGAAGGGTTCGATAAACCATACCCAGGTGAGAATAAGGTTCTTTCGCCAGCTGAAGTGGAACTGCAGCCTGAAAGCAGTGCTCCATCACCTGCACAAAACTAATTAATAACTGAACCGCGTCAGTACCAAGAATAAAGGAACCAGGCTTTTCGGTTTGGTTCCTTTTTCCTTGTTATCGACATATTAAGGGGAGGAAGAAATGAAAAGATTAATAGATGCAACGATGAAACGAGCGATTTTAATTGTAACCTTAATTATATTGATAGTTGTATGGGGTGGAATGTCAGCTGTTCAAATTCAACGGGATTACCTACCCGAGATCAGTAATCCGACTATTATGATTACAGTTAAGGCTGAAAACTACCAGGCAGATCAAGTAAAAACAATGATTACCGAACCGATTCAACAAGCTATCCGGGTCGTAGACGGTCTGGAGGATGTGGAGACTAATTCGTTTAATGGGGGTGCCATGGTCAGCCTCAACTTTCCTATGAAATATAATATGAAAAATGCGGAGGAACAGGTATCGAAGGCTTTGGAAAGCGTTTCTATTCCAGCGGATATTCAAAAACCACTGGTTACGCGGCTTAGTACCCATTCACTTCCGATTATGAGAATCAGTTTGATGAGTGCTTCTGCTGATATATCGGAAAATATGCTCCGTACCTCGATACAAGAAGATGCTGTCAAACGCTTAAAGACAGTTCCAGGAGTACAAGACATTCGGGTTTCAGGAGGAGGAAATGCTGGATATGCTGTAAACATTCGGACACAGGACCTGCAAAAAGAAGGGGTAACGGTTAGTGATATTAAACAGTCCCTTCAAAAAGACTTTACAACTGGTTTAGTAGGAAAAGTAACGGATAACCAGATTTCAATCCCGATCCAGGTATCGGGCTGGAAGATTAATCAACAAGATTTACAGCAGCTACCTATTCACGTTCAAAATGGAAAAACGGTTCCGCTTTCGGCTGTTGCTGACATTTCAAACTCGATTGTCAATCTGCAGACGATTTCTAGATCGAACGGAAAGCCTAGTGTTCTTTTAGATATTTTAAAAACTCCATCATCTAATATTACGGATGTATCGGAGCGAATTAAGAGTAAAATCAACGAAATACCTGCCTTCAAAAATAAGGATATAAAAGCTTCCATCCTCATCGATCAGGGACAGCAGGTCAATGCTTCCTTAAACGGTTTAATGAAAGAAGGTTTGCTTGGATGCTTGTTTTCAATGATTTGTGTATTTTTGTTTTTCCGGAAAGTCCGTTCAACCTTATTAATTGTTCTTTCTCTGCCAATTTGTCTGCTGGCTACTACCGGTTTATTAAAAACGATGGGAATCAGTCTCAATCTTCTAACCGTTTCAGGATTAATTGTCGCAATGGGCAGGGTGGTTGATGATTCGATTGTTATTCTTGATAATATGACCCGAAAAGTACATGAAGCAAAAGGTCTTAACAAAAATCACATGTTGACAAATGGTGTTTTTGAAATGATTCCTGCCATTGTATCATCGACTGCAACAACCATAGCCGTATACATTCCAATTGCACTTGTTGGCGGGATGGTGAGTTCCGCATTTTCAGGGTTTGCCTGGTCGGTGGTCATTGCACTCATCGTTTCGCTATTTGTTTCGATTCTCGTTGTGCCGGTTCTTTATAACTTTTTTTGGAAAGGGAAACCCCATGACATTGCTGATCATATAGAACCTCATGCCCAAAAAATGTTATCCAGGTTGTTTAAGCACAAAAGAAAGGTAGCTTTGATCACTCTAGGATTATTTTTGCTGACTGCAGCAGGTTCCGCTTTTCTTCCTGTGAATTTTTTGCCAACAAATATGAATAAAGGGCAAGTTGGTGTTCAAGTGGAACTTCCAAAGAATACCTCCTTATCTGAAGTTGATGCAGAAGTCCAAAGATTAGAAGGTTTGTTTAGAAACAATTCCAAAGTAGATTCCTTTACGTCTGGACTCGGTTCATCCTTTACACCCCAATCGGATGATGTTTTTGATGCTGGTGGCGGATGGCTGCAGCAACCAAATATTGCAAATCTATCGATCACACTTAAAAAAGGAACAGATGTTAACACATTTATTCCAGAGCTCCTGAAGCAATTAAACGGATTCTCTAGCAAAGCTGTTTATACCGTTTCAAATGCCAGTATAGCTGGTGATGATTCACAGTTAAAAATCAACTTGACGGGTGCAGATAGTCAAACACTTGAAACAATGGCGCAAACGATCCGTAGCCAGTTGAAGCTGATTCCCGGTCTTGGTGTAATAGGTGCTGCTGATGCTGAAGATCATACAGCTCAATATCAATTAACACTAAATCGGAAAGCTATTGAAAATTATGGGATTAAACTGGAAGATGTTCTAAATCGGATTCAGGTATATACAGCAGAAGGGTCAAAAGGAGTTATATCTATAAACCAAACTAAATACCCGATTGTTATCCATACTGATGAACAAAAAAACAAAACGAAAGATATTTTTACTTTAATGGGTGAGGAAACCTTTTTAAATAAGGAGGGACAAGAAGTTCCATTATCTCAACTTGCAATCGTATCACCTTTGGGCTCATCGGTGATTCAGGAGAAGGATGGGAAACCATTTGCAGTAGTGACTGCCAACATTACTTCGAATGATATTGGAAAGGTTACAAAAGAGGTCAAAAAGGCCCTGTCAAAAATGCCGTTGCCTGAAGGAGTGAAGTATTCCTTTGCGGGTGCACCACAGCAGGTATATGAAATGATTTTTGAAATGGGCATTGCCATATTCTTTTCAATTTTGCTCGTGCTATTAATCACCAGTGCTGTTTTCCGCGGATGGAAAGCCCCTCTGTCGGTACTCTTGTGCATCCCGTTGGCTTTTATTGGATCCGTTATAGGTATGTATATCTTCAGCTTGGAATGGAATCTTGCTGCATTGGTAGGCCTCATGATGTTAACAGGTATTGTGGTGACTAATGGGATTGTTCTTGTTGATAAAATTGAGCGGAATCGATTGGCAGGAATGGAGGTTAAGCAGGCAATTCTTTCTGGTACAGCCACTAGAGTTAGGCCAGTGTTGATGACTGCTGGGACAACTATTTTAACATTGCTACCTTTAGCATTCTCTAAGTCTGATAGCACAGTAATTTCTCAAACGCTTGGGATTGTTGTTATTGGCGGCTTAATCAGTTCAACCCTTATCTGTCTCATCATGATTCCAATAATGTATGAATGGTTGGGAAATCGAATAAAAATACAAAAAAATAGAAGTAATCATGTTTTGGAAACCTTTTCTGAGCATAAATTAGGATAAGCATAACGTGGAAGAAAGTCTAAATTCTTCTCTATTGATATTAAGTTAGCTGATAGCAAATTATTTAATTAAAGAAGCATTTTTAGGTAAGGATGGAAAAAACCATCCTTTTTCTGCTGAATCAAATAGAGACATGCTGCAATTTACAAACCACTTATTCCACCCAATGAACTCTAATGTAGTAGAATTGATTTTAAGGACATACATTTTAGAAATATTAAAACAAAAGGAGTGTTTCGATGGGTACCTATCAATCGCGGACAGATGTCCCAGAGAGTGAAAAGTGGAATTTAGCAGATATCTATTCAGATTTGAACAAGTGGGAAGAAGATTTTCAGCAAATTGAAAAGATGGCAGCAGAACTTAAAGAATTTGACGGTGCCATTGCTGACGGCAATAGCTTGTTTCAATACTTAAAACAAAGTGAAGAGCTCTCTTATAAATTTAACCACTTGTATGCCTATTGCATGTTGAAAGTTGATGAAGATACAAGAGATTCTCATTCCCAATCTTTTTTGGATCGGGCCAAAAGTTTAAGTGTTAAAGTAAGTTCTTCACGATCATTTTTCATGCCATTTTTATTAAGCTTAGACGAAGAAACTTTAAAAGGATACATAGCTGAAGAGCCCGGTCTTAAGTACTTTGAAGAGGATTTATATGATTCGTTTCGATATAAAGCACATGTGTTAAGTAAAGATCAGGAGTCTGTCTTGTCCCAGCTTGGAGAAGCACTTTCTGTTCCCTCAGCTACTTTCGGAATGATCAATAATGCAGATATAAAGTTTGGAGAGGTGACAGATGAAAAAGGAGAAAAAATTGAACTTACCAGGGGCATGTATTCAAAATTAATTGAAGATGAGGATCGAGAGAGGCGGAGGGAAGCATATAAAGCTTACTATAAACCATATGTGGAAGCAAAGAATACCATTGCATCAACACTTTCTGCAGCAATCAAAAATAATGTTACGCTTGCAAGGATTCGAAACTATCCTTCCGCTTTGGAAAAGGGGTTATTCGGTGATAAAGTTCCAAAAGAGGTTTACGAAAATCTGATTACCTCCACTAAAAAACATATTGAACCTCTTCATCAATACTCACGGATTCGAAGAGAAAAACTGGGTCTGGATGAGCTTCGGCAATATGATTTGAGTGTTCCGTTGGTAAAAGGTGTAAAACAAGTCATTCCATATGAAGAAGCATTTAAAACCATGCTTAAGGCATTGGCTCCCCTTGGAGAGGATTATCTAACGATATTAAAAGAATTTAAAAAGGGCCGCTATATTGATGTCCGTGAAACACCTGGCAAGCGCTCTGGTGCCTATAATTTAGGAATTTATGGTGTTCATCCTTTTATTCTTTTAAACCATCAGGATGACTTGGATAGTTTATTTACACTCGTTCATGAGTGCGGACATGGCGCGCATAGCCGATTGAGCTCAGATCACCAACCGCAAATTACGGCACATTATAGCATCTTTGTAGCCGAAGTGGCTTCTACTGTTAACGAGGTGTTGTTGATCAACTATTTATTAAAAAATGAAACAAATGAAGAGGTTCGCAAGCATTTGCTTAATCATTTTATCGATCAATTTAAAGGCACTTTCTTCACTCAGGTAATGTTTGCCGAATTTGAAAAAATCACACATGAATTGGCGGAAAAAGGAGTTCCATTGAATGTAGAAGTGTTCAATAAAACTTATGAATCATTATTTCGGGAATACAATGGAGATTCAATTGTTTTTGATGACGAAGTAAAATTTGGATGGTCAAGAATTCCTCATTTTTATCGCCATTTTTATGTTTATAAATATGCGACAGGTTTTGCTTCTGCCATTCATTTGGCTACAAAGATCTTCGAAGGAGATCAAGAAACCATTCATTCTTATTTAGAATTCTTAAAAAGCGGAAGCTCCGATTATCCGCTGGAATTACTTAAAAAGACCGGGGTAGATTTGACAACACCAACATCGATTGAGAATGCATTACAGAAGTTTAAAGCGCTGGTGGAGGAGTTTTCACAATTGGTATGATTACGATTATGAAAAATATTGAAAGCATCTGGATTATATCCAGATGCTTTGTTAGAATGTTAAACAGAATTTCTACGGGCGTATTGACATGAAAATTCACTGTTATTAAAATAATGATTAGCACTCATCGTTAAAGAGTGCTAATAAAATACTGAAGATTGAAAGGAGATATGATCGTGGAAGTGAAACAATTTCAAGCAGAGTCTAAAAGGCTTCTAGATATGATGATTCACTCGATTTACTCACAGAGGGAAATCTTTTTAAGAGAGCTCATTTCGAATGCAAGCGATGCAATTGACAAAATCTATTATAAAGCATTAACAGATGAGTCTTTAACGTTTGACAAAGACAACTACTACATAAAAGTCGAATTTAATAAGGAAAACAGGGCACTGAAAATAATTGATACCGGGATTGGTATGACCAAGGAAGAGCTAGAAAACAATCTTGGTGTCATTGCTAAAAGCGGTTCTTTGGCATTTAAGAATGAAACAGAATTAAAGGATGGACATGAAATTATTGGTCAATTTGGCGTTGGCTTTTATTCTGCATTTATGGTGGCAGATGTTGTTACCGTTATTAGTAAAGCATTGGGCAGTGACACTGCATATAAGTGGGAATCTATAGGTGCAGATGGCTACACGATTAATCCATGTGAGAAAGAAGCAATAGGAACCGAGATTATTTTAAAAATTAAAGAAAACATTGAAGACGAAAACTATGATGAGTTTTTAGAGGAGTACCGCTTAAAATCGATTATCAAGAAGTACTCTGATTTCATACGCTACCCGATTAAAATGGATGTATCCGAAAGAAAGCTGAAAGATGGCAGTGAATCAGAATATGAAGATGTAAAAGAAGAACAAATCATCAATAGTATGGTTCCAATTTGGCGAAAAAACAAAAAGGAACTTACGGACGAAGACTACAATAATTTTTATGCTGAAAAACGATACGGCTTTGACCAGCCAATTAAACATATCCATATCAGTGTCGATGGGGCTGTCAGATATAATGCAATTTTATTTATTCCTGAAAAAATACCATTTGACTATTATTCACAGGAATATGAAAAGGGCTTGGAACTGTACTCCAATGGCGTGTTAATCATGAATAAATGTGCCGACCTGCTTCCGGATTATTTCAGTTTTGTAAAAGGCATGGTCGATTCTGAAGATTTATCGCTAAATATTTCGAGAGAAATGCTTCAGCAGGATCGTCAATTAAAGTTAATTGCCAAAAATATCAGCAAAAAAATAAAGAGTGAACTACAAAGTTTACTAAAAGAAGATCGAGAGAAATATGAAGAATTTTATAACTCCTTTGGCCGCCAGCTAAAATTTGGTGTTTACAGTGATTTTGGCACTAATAAAGAATTACTGCAGGATTTGCTGTTATTCCATTCTTCCAAAGAAAAAAAATTAGTTAGCCTAGAGGAATATGTATCAAGAATGCCAGAGGACCAAAAGTACATTTATTATGCTACTGGTAATTCAATCGAGAGAATTGATAAGCTTCCGCAAACAGAGGTTGTAGCGGATAAAGGATATGAGATTCTGTATTTCACCGATGATATCGATGAATTTGCAATTAAAATGCTAATGACTTTTAAAGAGAAAGAATTTAAGTCTGTATCTAGCGGTGATTTAGGAATAGAGGATGAACAACAAAATGAGCATACTTCAGAAGATAACGAAAACAAAGAGCTCTTTGAGATTATGAAAAATATTCTAGACCAAAAGGTTAAAGAGGTTCGCGTATCAAAAAGATTAAAATCACACCCTGTATGTTTAACAACAGATGGTGAGATAACGCTTGAAATGGAGAAAGTATTGAAAGCTATGCCAAATAATCAGGATATAAAGGCAGAAAAGGTACTCGAAATTAATGTGAATCACGAAGTGTTCAAGTCTTTAAAGTCTGCATTTGAGCACGATAAAGAGAAATTAACATTGTATACAAATCTCCTTTATAACCAAGCCCTTTTAATTGAAGGCTTGCCAATCAATGACCCAGTTGAGTTTACAAACGATATTTGCAAAATTATGGTTTAAAGTACAAAAAAAAAGCTGTCATTTTGACAGCTTTTTTATGTCTGATCAATATCTATTCCTCTTGTTTTAAGGGGTCAACCCGTTGGGAATCTTCCGGATTAAGTGGACCAGATCTTAGAAAGTAAAAAAATACTCTGCCGATTAGACCAAGAGCAATAATATACCCAATAGTTACCGTCCATAAATGTGCCATGAAAATCCCTCCCTTACTAGATGTATATGTCAAGGGAATAAAAATATCAATCTGCGTTTGAAACCAAATATGAATATAAATGTGAATAAAATGTGTCTAATAATTGACAAATTATTTTTAAGGAGTATAGTAAAGAAGTTATTAATAGTTACTTAAGGTAACTACTTTGCTGGAGGGAACTATGCAAGGAATTTTTCAACGTTATCTTTTATTATATCGGCCGCTTATTAGCCGTTTAAACGAGCTTTTAAGTGAATATGATTTGTCCTACTCATTATGGCAGGTTATTTTTTTTGTCAAAAATAATGGACCTTCAACGCTAGTTGAAATTTCTGTTCATTTTAATGTGGAAAAACCGACGATCACCAGAACGGTCCAGCGTCTTGAAGTGAAACAACTTATTAACGTTAAACAGGGCAAAGATCGGCGTGAAAAAATTATTTCGTTATCGGAATTCGGGGAAGATATTTATCAAAACTGCCGACAAAAGATAACAAAGCTGGAGTACGAGGCTATGCAAGGTATTCCAAAAGATGAACAAAGTACTGTATTTGAAATCCTTCCAAAAATACGCGAAAACATCATAAATCTAGAGGGAGATCGTCATGAATAAACCGAAATTATGGACAAAGGATTTTTTAATTGTCTCAGCAGCAAACTTTTTTCTTTATTTTACGTTTTACTTGTTAATGGTCTCGATCACAGTGTTTGCTACTGAAAAATTCCATGCAACACCTAGTGAAGCGGGGTTAGCTTCGGGTATTTTCGTTGTGGGAACACTTATTGCACGCCTTTTTTCAGGAAGATCCATTGATCGTGTTGGCTGGAAAAAAATGCTTTATATAGGATTTGTCCTGTTTTTACTTACCACTGGCTTATATTTCTTTGTAACTAATTTAACCTTTTTATTCGTCAACCGCTTTTTGAATGGGGCAGCATTAGGGATTGCTTCTACTGCCACTGGGACAATCGTTGCAAAAATTATTCCCCATGAGCGCCGTGGGGAAGGAACGGGTTACTATGCATTAAGTGTAACCTTGGCAGCAGCGATCGGGCCTTTTTTAGGAATGTATCTTGGAGAACATGCTGGGTACAATAGTAACTTCACATTGTGTATTGTTCTTTTAGCTCTAAGTTTTGTAGCTGTATTTTTTGTGAAAGTTCCCAAAATGGTGTTTTCAAATGAACAATTAGCAAAAATGAAGGGGTTATCCTTCCGCCATTTCTTTGAACCGAAGGCATTTCCCATTGCCATTATTGGTTTTTTCATTGCCTTTGGCTATTCAAGCATTCTTACCTTTCTGACTTCCTATGCGAAGGAAATCAACCTTGTGGATGTCGGCAGTTTCTTCTTTATTGTCTATGCAGCTTTCATTCTAATTTCAAGGCCTTTTACAGGACGCTGGTTTGATCAAAAAGGTGAAAATAT
The DNA here is from genome assembly GCA_030705665.1 of Bacillota bacterium. The sequence goes on along the minus strand of JAUZQA010000006.1, from coordinate 15,511 downwards.
TGTTATGTATCCGTCATTCATGCTCTTTGCAATCGCACTGCTGGTGTTAAGTATGACGCATCAAGGGTTCTTCCTCTTGGCGGCGGGTGCATTAGTTGGTTTGGGATATGGTACACTTTCTTCTAGTGGGCAAGCAATATCCATTAAAGTTTCACCTAAAGAAAGAATGGGGCTGGCAACTTCTACCTGGTTTATCTTTTTAGACGGCGGAATTGGAATCGGCCCTTTTATTCTTGGATTTTTAATCCCATTTATGGGTTATAGAGGCCTGTACTTGATTATGGCGGTTGTACTGTTTGCCTGTATATTTCTATACTATTTCTTGCACGGAAAGGAAGCAAGCAGGCAAAAAGTTCTTATCCGGGCAAATCAAGTGTCAAATGTAAAAGTATCGGCAAAGTAATTCCATTACATCAAAATGGTTTAGGGTTTTAATGATTTGTAATTTTTATCACTGCAAGTAGTATCGTTTCTTCTTTATATTGTAAAGGGAGGTGCAGTGATGAAGGTAAATTATCCTATTAAAAACGCTTTTGAAATGAAAGTAATTAAGGAAGAACTTAAGCCATTCGGCGGACGCTGTGCAAAAGTCGTTGACGGAATCCTCGAATATCAAATTAAAGATGAAAATAAAGATGCAGCCTATGAACATTTGAAAGATAAAGGAATCATTTCCTAAATATTATATGCTAGTAGTTATTATAGTTTAGCAGTAGAATTTTTCGAAAAAATCTACTGCTTTTTATTTTTTATAAATGAAATGGGAATAATATTAGTAGACTTCAAAAAGTTGTTAAATAGTTCACGTAATTTTCAAATTTCTAAGTTGGTATAAGTGGTAATCTATTCTTATAAAGAGATGTTATTTCATCCATTTTTTTGTGAATGATTTAACAAAATATAGAGACGGAGGGAAATATAATGTTTATTCATTTAAAGGTATTAGATTCGGATTCGGGCGATTTTTTTGAAACAGAAGCAGTTTTACTTGGGGATGGGAGTGCAGTATATAACGATGGAGGAAATCTTTCTATCGAACCTGTTATTTGTGTGAATGGACAATACGAAGTTGCATTAAATGGAAAATCAAGTGATATCTTTGCACAGGACCCATCCATCATTGATCGAATTAGTGAAATGGCTGCAGAGGATTACATTTCTTTATGTGAATAAAAGCAAATTAAAATTCCTAGAATACACAATGTGTTCTAGGAATTTTTAATTTCATGCAGCGATCTGAATATTTGGGTATTCATACTTCCTTCTGCGATATGTTTAAGAAAAAAGTCGCCGATGATTTTTAAGTAATTTTCGTCATCAAACATTTTTTTATCTTGTAGTTCCATTTCCGCCAAACCTTCGTATTTTGACAACAAACCATAGGTGTGATCAGCACCTGTAATCGGTGACAAAATCTCAACAGTGTGTTCGTATTGTTCATTTCTAAACTTTTGAATCTCCTTTAAATTTTCAATTCCCTCTTTAAATTTACTTTGTTTAATAACAAATGTCTGGTAAACATATATAGACAAACAAGCACCCCCAATGATTTTAAAAACTAAGTTTATTATTTGTTATTTTCCTTCATTTATTAAAAATTCACTAAGCAAAAGAAATTTGGGCTTACCGAAAAAGCCTTAAACCATCTAAAAATCAGCACATATGATAAATAAAGGGAACTAAAAAAAGATGGTTACATGATGAGGGGGCTCCCAAATGAATGGAAAGAAGTTTAGCTTTGAAACAGAGGTCATTCATGGAAGGTATTTTTCACAGGAACATCAAGGAAGCTTGGTTCCTCCTTTGTATCAGACATCTACTTTTATTTTTGATACCGCTGAACAAGGTGAAAAACGATTTGCGGGTACTGAAGAAGGATTTGTTTATTCCCGCTTAGGGAATCCAACTGTAAAAATACTTGAGGATAAAATTGCAGCATTAGAAAATGGTGAGGCAGCTTTAGCATTCTCCTCGGGAATGGCAGCCATTTCTGCTTCAATCATAGAACTCACGAAAACAGGTGATCATATTCTTTGTTCACAAGGGATATATGGCTGTACCTTTGATTTATTAAGGTTATTAAACGAAAAGTACAGGATTGAATATAGTTTTTCCCAACTGAATTCAGAGGAAGAAATCAAAAATAAAATCCGCCCTAATACCTCATGTATATACGTCGAAACTCCCATCAATCCAACAATGATGCTTGTAGATTTAGAAATGATTGCAAGAATTGCCAGAGAAAAAGCTATTCCTGTTGTTGTTGACAATACCTTTTGTTCCCCATATTTGCAAACACCCATATCCTTAGGGTGTGAAGTTGTTGTACACAGTGCAACAAAATATATATGTGGACATGGGGATGTAATTGCCGGGTTAGTAGTGGGGAAAAAGGATTTCATTAAGAAAATGTCTCAAACTACCCAAAAGGACATTGGCGGAGTTATTTCCCCCTTCGATGCATGGCTGTTATTAAGAGGCTTAAAAACATTGCCAATTCGAATGGACCGACATTGCGAAAATGCAATGCGATTATATGAATTTTTAAAAAGTCATCCTAAAATTCAAACAATCTACTATCCAGGAGACGATCACCATCCAAGCTTTCCAATTATGAAAAAGCAAATGAAGAAACCTGGAGGAATGATTGCCTTTACAATTAGAGGAACAAAGGAAACTGCTCAAGATTTTATGAATCAATTGGAGCTTATCAAATTAGCAGTGAGTCTTGGGGATCCTGAGACATTAATCCAGCATCCCGCTTCAATGACACATGCTGTAATTCCTAGAGAGGAGCGTATAAAAATGGGAATTGAAGATACCTTATTGCGACTTTCTGTTGGTCTTGAAGCATGGGAAGATGTTAAAGCAGATCTGGAACAGGCGTTAAATAAAATCTAAATTTGGAGTAAACCATTAAATTTATTTCTGAATATGTTTATTAGTCCCTTTGCAAAATATTAAGCCAACCAACTGGTTGGCTTTTTTTACTTTGAAAGTACCGCGTAGAGGATTAAACCGATCCCGCAAAATACAAGGAAAATCTTCATGTAGGAGATTTCTCCAGCAATACCGCTTAAGCCGATAGATGTTGTTAATATGAGGATAATGGGACCCACAAGAACAAGCGAACTATTTACAAGAAGTGCTTTTTCAATACTATTTAATTTTAGCATGAGAAGAGCAGCGCTAATTTCAATACTTCCCGATAATATCCGTAATAAGCCCATGGCTAAGACAACTTTTTCAATATTGCTAAACATAGACCACCCCAAGTGTCAATATTCTTTGTAAAACTATATGCTGTTGATAGATCAAAAAGGACAAGTTTTCACAATTTCATGAAATGGAAAAAAGGCCGCTTCATAAAGAACGGCCGTCAACTAAAGAAGTTTAATCCCACTGATTAGAAGCATTATTGCCAGAAGGGCACGGAGGGGCTTTGTTGGGAGCTTGGAGGATAAAGTACTACCTAAAACAACACCTGGTATAGAGCCAAGCAATAGATTCAAAACCAGCATATAGTTAACATTACCAATCCCTGCATGAATAATCCCCGCAGAAGTAACCAATAAAAAAGCATGTGCAATATCTGTTCCAACCAGTTCGGATGGAGTCATTTTATATAAATACAGCATTGCCAGAGCAAAGAGTGACCCAGAACCAATCGAGGTCAATCCGACGATAAAGCCGACCGTTGCTCCAATCGCAATTGTTAAACCCCGTTTTTCATACAAGGGCTTCATTTGAATTTGATTCCATTCAAATCTATTCCTTAGGAAAGTCTTTGCAAGCGTTGCAAAAGCCACTAAGATTAAGACATAGCCTAATGCGTGTTTGATCACCAATTCTTGGTTATGGAAAAAGGAATCAAAAAGATGGAGAACTCCTACGGCGAGAATAGCACTAGGAATGCTGCCAATGGCCAGATACTTCACTAACTTTAAATGAATCGTCTTTTGCCGCCAATGCTGCAGCGAACCAAAAAATTTTGTAATCGAATTATACGCAAGATCTGTCCCAACTGCAATAGAGGGATGAATCCCTAATAATATTAGAACAGGTGTTAACAGGGCTGCGCCGCCAACACCTGTTAGCCCGACTAAAGAACCAACCAGAAATCCCATTACAATGATCCCTAAACTCATTAGGTACACACTCCCGACTTGCCTTCATCAATCTAAAAACCTATATGTCAATTTATGATGTAGACAAATGCCTTGTTACATGAAATTTTTATAAATTAAAACCCAGCCAAAAGGCTGGGTTATTTTAGAATCTATTTTTGCTCTTTGTCATTTAATTCTATTTTTTTACAGCCAACATACAAACATGAAAAAATATCTAAGCCAGGCTTTGCTTTTGCTAATCCTTTTATGTAAGGGGTGACTAAATCGCGAAAGTCGGCACCTACATCTTCTTCCTCTAAGATTCCATATACATAAAGTTTTTTTTCAGCAAACAAAAAAGCAATATTTCCTACTCCCTTGTTGGTCGAATCGACTACATTTAACACTTGATACTCTGGTGTTATTACTTCTGGTGAAAAGTAGATCTGCAATGATGTCATCTCCTTTAAATTTCTAACGCCAGCTATTAAGTAAATTGCAATTTTTCGAACAATGTATCACTATTTTTAGAGGGTTCTTTTTTAGGTACATGTATCAGGATCATACAAAGTAATCCCGCAAAAAAGGTTAATCCTGCAGTTGCCAAAAACATTCCTGTCCTGGACCATGCCATTAATGCACTATACACTGGCGGCCCTATTGCTACGCCTAAAAACCTAACGGATCCATATAAGGATGTTACAAATCCGCGGCGGTCTGTCGGAACTGATCCAGTTATGAAACTGTTAATACACGGAAGCACAAGACCTGTTCCGATGCTGCTGACAACCAGTACAGCGAAAAATGGCACTAATTTGCTGAAAAAAACCAAACATGCAAATGAAGCCGTCATCAAGAGACAACCCAGAACTATTAAGGCTTTCATTCGTGACATTTTTTTGCCAATTTTGCTTCCCGTTATATAGGAAGTGGTGGTCATAAACAAAAGTGGAATTGCAAGTATGGCTCCTTTTAAGACTCCGTCGATATGATGTGATTTTTCGAGTATGTCGGAAATATAAAATAAAATACCAAATAGGGTAAATAAACAGGTTGCACCTGTAAGGTATGCTGCAAAAAGCCAGCGACCTTCACTTTTAAAAACAGAAACTAGACCTTTTACATATTTTCCAAGTGGTGGCGGTTCTTTTTCTGCTTTTTTTTCTTTTACAAAAATAATCGTTAAAATGATTGATACGAGGCAGAAAACGGGAAAAGCAAAAAAAGCAGCATACCAGAAAAGGATTGCGAGCAATGAACCAAGGATAGGACTTATTACCTTTCCAAAGCCATTTGAGGCTTCAACCAGTCCAAGAACCTTGCTTTGTTCTGCACCCTTAAATAAATCCCCTGTTAATGCCATCGCAATGGGCGCTGTTCCAGCCGCACCCATTCCTTGTAAGACCCTGCCCGAGAGAATCCACATATATTCATTTGAAAACCATTCGGCTGCAGCTCCAGCTAATAATCCGCCACTTCCATATATGATCAAGGAAGGAATAATGACAGCTTTACGTGAAAATCGGTCCGATAGATAGCCCAGGATTGGTATGCTAATTGCAGCTGCAACTGAGAATACAGTAATCACTAAACTTACCTTAAATTGCGAAACATTCAGCTCTGTTTTCATTTTAGGTAGAACTGGGATTAACATTGAGTTTCCCAATACGAGAATCATGGGGATTGAACTGATGGCGAAAATTGTCATGCCTTTATGCTTTTGCTTTGGCAATGATTTACACCCCTAACTGTGTGAATTAGCTTTTCCTATTGTTTGATGGATAGGGAGTGTTTATACAAGACAAAAGCCTAATTTATCTGGTAAAAGCATATTCATTACACGTTCACCCAAATTTTGAATAATCTATCCTAGAAAAAAGAGGAGGCGGTTTCTCTATGGATTTTTTAAAAATTCCAGATAGGACTTCAAAACCTAGAACCAATGGTTTAACCTCGGTAATTGATTTTGGAACCCCTTTGGGAGAACTTAAACATATTTTAACTGACTACTGCCATATTATTGACATAGCAAAAATAGGGATTGGATCTGCATATGTGACACCAAATTTAAAAGAAAAAATTCAACTATATAAGGAAAAGGAAATAAAACCATACTGTGGAGGAACTTTTTTTGAAAAATGTTTTTATCAAAATAAAATACCCGAATATCTTCAACTATTACAAGAATTAGGTATTGAATGGATTGAAATTTCAAATGGTACGTTAGATATTCCACTTTCAGAACGCCTCTATCTTATAACACAATTAAAAAAGGATTTTCATGTGATAGCAGAGGTTGGATCTAAAGACCATAACAAAGATATGCCTATATCTGAATGGAAAGAAGAAATCATGATTTTATTAGAAGCAGGCTGCGATTATGTGATTACAGAAGGCAGAGATTCTGGTACATCTGGTATATATGAGAGAAACGGTGCAGTTAAACATGGGTTTATCCGTGAATTAACATCTTCAATTGATTGTCAAAAAATAATTTTTGAGGCACCAACGGCAAAACAACAAATGCATTTTATTAATGAAGTTGGCGCGAATGTAAATCTGGGGAACGTAAAGTTACACGATGTTTTGGTCTTAGAAGCACAACGCTGTGGGTTAAGAAGCGAAACATTTTTTATGGAGGACGAGAATGCGAATTACCTTAATCCGACATCTACCAACTGAATGGAATAAAAAATCATGGCTTCAGGGTAGAAGGGATATTGATATTTCTCCCCCAACAGATGAAATGAAAAGTGAAATAGTAAGAAACAAAAAGTATTTAGAGAGACTTTCCCCTTTTGATTTAGTATTAGCAAGTTCGCTAAAAAGGACGCAGCAAACAGCCAATCTTTATGGATACAACGCACTGCAGGAAGAATTATTAAATGAATTGGATTTTGGACCTTTTGAAGGAGTACCAAAAAAAAGGTTAATCGAAAAGTATGGAAATGAGTGGCTGCGAAATCCGAGGGAGCTGGTGTTAGGTGAGAGCTTACAGAACCTAGAGGAAAGAATTGTCCTTTTTTTAGAAAAATTTCAGAAACAAGATAATATCTTGGTATTTGGACATGGTTCATGGATTAGGGCCATGCTCTCCTACAACAGATATGGTGATATCAATCATATGAATGATATACCAGTAAAAAACAATGAATGTATTACATTGGTAGTAAAAGCAGCATCTAAAAGGACATAAATAAGGGGGGAATTCAATTGGCTGAAATGTTAACATATGAAAATTGGGATAGACAAAAGCTTCAGGCTGTTTTAAATGGGAAACCAGATTTTTTAGATATCTTAAAATGGGCTTTTCAAGAATATGGAGATGAAATTGTGTATTCTTGCAGCTTTGGGGCAGAGGGGATTGTCCTAATTGATCTTATTCATAAGGTGAAAAGAGACGCAGCCATCATTTTTTTAGATACTGGACTACATTTTCAAGAAACCTATGACGTAATAGATCAGATAAAGGAACGTTATCCCTCTTTGCAAATTAAAATGGTAAAATCCAGAATATCATTGGAAGAGCAAACGAAATGGTATGGTGAAGACCTCTGGAAGCATAATCCTAATCTCTGCTGCCATATGCGAAAAATTGTTCCCATGAAAGAAGCATTAAGTGATGTAAAAGCATGGATCTCCGGATTGAGACGAGAGCAGTCTCCTTTACGATCAAAAATTCAATATATAAACAAAGATGAAAAATTCCACAAAGTAAAAATTTGCCCCCTTATACACTGGACCTGGGACGAAATTATGACTTACATTCAACTAAACAATCTGCCATATAATCCATTGCACGATAATGGCTATCCAAGTATTGGGTGTGCTCCCTGCACGAGCCCGATTTCAGAATTAAATGATTCCCGCGCTGGCCGATGGACAGGTCACAACAAAACAGAATGTGGACTTCACCAACAATAAGATAGATATTTGATCAACAGAACACAAGTTAGGGAGGGAAAACTAGATGGAAAACGTTCCTCACGGCGGCAGATTGATTAATCGAGTTAATCTCGATTACTCACTTGACTTTTTACTTAATGAGATTGAACTAGATAATTTAGAGTTAAGCGATTTAGAATTAATCGCAAATGGAGCATACAGTCCATTAGAAGGATTTATGGGAAAGGAGGATTATAATTCAGTAGTCAAAGGAATGAGATTATCAAATGGACTTCCTTGGTCATTACCAATTACATTAGCTGTAAATGAAAAGAAAGCGGATGAGCTTTCGATCGGAGAAAAAGTGAATCTTATTTATAATGGGACGATATATGGGGTCCTGCAGATTTCCGAGATATTTTCCCCTGATAAGAGTTTAGAGGCAAAAAGGGTCTATCGAACAACAGATACAGCGCACCCGGGTGTAAAAAAATTGTTTAATCGACCCGATGTTTATATTAGTGGACCGATCACTTTAATTAAAAGGCCAGAAAAAGAAAAATTTTCTGCGCATTATCTTGATCCTATTCAAACAAGAGCAAAATTTAAAGAATTAGGCTGGAAAACAGTTGTTGGTTTCCAAACAAGGAATCCCGTTCACCGTGCACATGAGTATATTCAAAAATCAGCTTTGGAAACGGTGGATGGGCTTTTTTTAAATCCTCTCGTTGGAGAAACAAAATCAGATGATATTCCAAGTGAAATAAGAATGAAAAGTTATCAAGTACTGCTTGAAAATTATTATCCTAATAACCGAGTATTTTTATCTGTTTTCGCAGCTGCAATGCGATACGCAGGACCAAGAGAGGCTGTTTTTCATGCAATCGTAAGAAAAAATTTCGGGTGTACCCATTTTATTGTAGGAAGAGATCATGCTGGAGTTGGGAGCTACTATGGGACATATGATGCTCAAAAAATCTTCAGTTATTTTAGTGAAGAGGAATTAGGAATAAAACCTTTATTTTTTGAAAATAGCTTTTTTTGCAAAAGGTGTGGAAATATGGCATCTGAAAAAACCTGTCCACACGATTCAGATCACCATGTGATTCTATCGGGTACAAAAGTTAGAGGGATGTTGAAGAAGGGGGAAAAACCGCCGAAAGAATTTAGTCGACCAGAGGTGGTAGATATTCTTATTCAAGGCATGAAGGAAGTTTATTCAATTAACTAGAAGGGTGTAGCAAATGACAGAGATAAACAATATATCCTGGCACCAATCAACCGTTAGTAAGAGAGACCGGCAGCTTCTAAACGGACACAAAAGCTGTGTTCTTTGGTTCACTGGATTATCTGGGTCAGGCAAGTCAACTTTGGCAAATGCAATGGACCACGAATTATATAAGCAAGGGATTAGAAGCTATGTACTTGATGGGGATAACATACGCCATGGTTTAAATAAAGATTTGAGTTTTGGAAATAATGATCGCAAAGAAAATATCAGGCGAATTGGTGAAGTTGCAAAATTATTTGTCGACAGCGGTTTCATCGTTTCTTCCGCCTTCATCTCTCCTTTTCGGGAAGATCGTGCCCTTGTAAGAAGCTTGTTGGAAAAACAGGAGTTCATCGAAATCTTTTTAAATTGTCCCATTGAAGTGTGTGAAGGCCGTGATCCAAAAGGACTTTACAAAAAAGCGAGACAAGGGAAAATTGCTGATTTTACAGGAATCACTTCTCCGTATGAAATCCCCGATTATCCAGAAATTATTATTGAAACGAATCATACATCGATTGAGCAATCCATTCAGCAAATATTTTCCTATTTAAAAGAAAAGAAGATCCTTTAAATGATCTTCTTATTTTTTTCGCCAGATTGGATAAAAAATATTAACTTTTGGCAGTTGCAACCGATAAATAAAATCAATGATATTGGTCGAGAGGAATTGACAAACGATTGCGTAAATGACAATTTTATACTCAATTATAAGGGCGGTTAAACAAAAAATTATCAAATTAATCCCCATCATTACTTTTCCGGGGCTCCATTTCTTGTAAGAAGCGATCATAAGTGCAGGAATAACCATTCCCCCACTGGATGCACCAGCTCGAATAAGAATACCTACCCCAATACCAAAAAAAATGCTCCCTCCCAATATATCAAGAAAAATATGGACATGCGGAAACGCAATTTGAGACGTTAAAAGTGTTATTGTCATGGAAGTTGTTGCAACGGAAATAATGGTTCTTAATGTCCATGTATACCCAAAATAGTTTAAGGCAAAAAAGAGGAAAACAATATTTGCCAGCCATAAGGAAAACCCTAGAGAAAAATGGAACCAATGGTTTAATAATAAGGCTAAACCAGCTGCACCGCCTGAAGGGATCGAGTGTGGAAACAAAAACAAGGACATCGACATTCCTTGTAAGAAGGCTCCAAAAAGTAAACAGAAGTAAATGAAGAGTTTTTTGTTCATTAATTAACTGAAATAATCCGTAAAAATAAGTATCGCCACCACAAGCAATCCTCCTCCTCCTTGTCCATTTTATGTATGAAAAATAATGATTATGTTGGTTTTTTATTATGTCAGGTACTTGAATTCTTGCTTTGATTGGCAAAAAATCCAGTACAGCGCATACAATTTATGGGGAGGCGATATGGATGAAATTTGATCAAGTGCGGAGGGAGTTTAAAAAGACGCTTTGGGGAGAGGAACTGGATAATGAAAGGAATGGTAACGAAGTTGCATCTTCCATAGACCTGGAATTTCTGCATCAATATGATGGGAAAAAATATTCTTGTAAAAATTGTGCACAAGAGTACGAGGAGAAAATGATTTTTAGTACAAAACAAGGAAATTATTGTTCAAACTGCTATCAAATATGGTTTAACGATCGGGATGAAAAATAAGCCGATTAAAGAGCACGCTCCTATAATAAAAGCGTGCTTTTTTTAAACACTTTCTTTTCTGAATTGATGCTTAAATTGATAAATCATTTGCTCTGAGATTGCTGTGTATCCTGCTGAATTTGGATGCACACCATCCGGAGAGATATTGTTTAATTTTTCTCCGTTAATTACCTTAGTTGTTTCCACAACAATTGAAGAAGAATAACGATTGGCAGCTTCATAAATGTTAAGGTTCCATTTTGGCAACAACTTATCAGCAACGGAGTAATATTGGTCTGATGGGGATAATGGATTGTATAACTCTAAAAACACTATGGTAGCTTTAGGGTTTAAATGATTAATTCTTGCTGCAATGGATGATAAGTTATTTGAAAAATTGGATTCCAATTGATCAAATTTTTGAATAGCATTATAAATATTACTGTTGCTAACCATATGCAGGATATCATTTCCGCCAACATTAATTGTAATGATATCTGACTTTTTAATTTCCTCATCAAATCTTCCAGACTGAACGAAAGAATTCAGTTCACTACTTGTAATTCCATTAATTCCTTCGTTTTGAAATTGGATCTTTTTATGAGTTTGTAATGCTAATTTGTTTGAAAATTGGTAAACTAGATCTTTATGTTGTTCCGCTCCTACTCCGTGAATCACTGAATCACCAATTGCTAGATGGTAAATTTGCTGTGTCTTTTCTTGCCGGAAATAGTTAAGAAAAGAGATTTTATTAGGATTAGTATTAACTTCGACTGTCTGGCTTTTCATTTTGTGAATTTGATATTGAGGATAATAAAGCCACCCAGCTGCTGCAATACATAGGAATAGTGCAAGCACAAAGAGGTATTTTATACTTTTCATGTTTTCACTCCTTGATATTCCTATTATAACAATTATAACTATAAATAATAATTGGGATGTTTTTTCCATTTTTTGCTTGTGTATTAAATGATAAATATAATGACAAAAAATTTCCATAGTATTAAAAAGAATAGTGATACAATAAATGTATAGGTCAAAAAATGTTTGGAGGGAGTACATATGTTTAAAAAAATTTTGGTGGCTATGGACGGTTCTGACATGAGTAAAAAGGCATTTGAAACAGCCTTGCTGATGGCAGAAGAACATGAATCAATGTTAAGTTTAATTAATGTTGGGAAAAGCTTGGCCATTCCTCAAGGTATGGTAATCGATTCCATTGATGAAGTATATGATTCAATGCGAAAGGAAGGGGAAGAACTGCTTAACAAGGGGAAATGGCTGGCTGACTCAAAGGGAATATCAGCAGAAATTCATTATGTTGAAGGTGACCCAGCTGCGCAAATCATTAAGCTCGCAAAGGATGGCCATTTTCAATTAATTGTCATTGGCAGCCGTGGATTAGGGCCTTTCAAGGAAATGATGCTTGGCAGTGTCAGTCATCGAGTATCGCAGCTTTCGCATTGTCCTGTCTTAATAGTAAAGTAACTTTGGAGAATAATATTATCAATAAAAAATCCGTTTTCTAAATATATAGGAAACGGATTTTTTCAATGTATATATTTTATGCTGCATTTGAGATAGAGAATTTATCTTGTTTGATCCCAGTCCTGATAGAGTCCACTGCCCTGACATCCTGGGCATTCATATGAGTTAAAGTAGGCAAATTCATTGTACGGATATACCGTGTATCCACTGCCTTGGCAATCGGGGCACTTACCCTGGTCCTTCATATTAGAAATAAAATTTTGGTATTTATTTTCTTTCCACTCATTATACGCATTTAATAATCCCATTTTATCACCCCTCGTTTTTTTTAGTATGGAGCGTAAATGGAATATTTATACAACAGTGCTTTATATGGGAAAATATTTAATTCAATCCATTTGTCACTCCAATATTTTATTGGAAAAGTATTGTGAGTGTATTCCTGCTATATATTATGTAATTGATATAGGGAGTGTGACATTATTTTTGTTAGTTGTTATGAATATTAATATAATAAAAATTGAGATGAACGAATATTTTTTCGAAAATTTCATTTTATGGAATATGAATGATATACTCGAAATTTCTAATACTAAAGATAAAATGATATGTTGGAGGAGAAAGCGAAATGGAAAAGTTCAATGAAGAGGCAGCTCCGAATAATAATTTATCTTCGGTCACCATTCAAACATCAAAACAATTAATTGGGCATAAGGCTCAACATGAATTTTCAGAAGAACTTTCTGATGGCGGCGAAAGAGACGAGATTATTCAAAAACAGGTAGGTAATAAACCACTTTCAAAGGGTAGAGGGTAATCCTTATAATTAAAAGATCCTAATTCCGCAGGTAAAAAAATCCTGCGGAATTTTTCTATTATGGATTTACAAATATTTTTATTTGATATAGAATTTCTATATACCTAATAAATCTAGGTAGGTGAAAAAATGTTTAATCGTGAATTGGTAAAAGGAAGTACATCATTAATCTTGCTCCAGCTCTTAAACGAGCGCGATATGTACGGCTATGAACTTGTTAAGGAGCTGGAACAACGCAGTGACAACGGTTTAAGTGTAAAGGAGGGAACCTTATACCCAGCTTTGCACAAATTGGAAAAGCAAGAGTATATTGAGTGTTATTGGCGTGAACAGGAAAAAGGTCCTGCACGAAAGTATTATCGAATTACAAAACCAGGGAAAGAGCTTTTACTCGAAAAGACCCGTGAATGGCAGGATTTTGTTCAAGTCATGAACAAGGTAATGGGGAGATCGAAGCATGGACCAGCAGAAGAATAAGTTTTTAGCTGAGCTTTCAACAAGATTAGGCAGGTATAAAGATAAAGAAAGTATTTTACTTGAATACGAAGCCCATATTGATGAAATTATTGTTGAAGCTTTAAGTGAGAAGAAGGAAATAACAATGGATTTACTCGTTTCTAGGCTTGGAGAGCCATTTGAAATTGCTAAGATATGGGAAGAAGAGCTTACTTATACTCCAAGCCGAATGAAATGGCTGTTTATTCTTTTAAACGTAGTTCTTTTCTTTGGAGGCGGCCTGCTAACTTTAATACATAATCTTTTTGAATGGAAATGGATATCCATTATCTGGAACCACTTAACTGCAATTCCGACGATCATTGCTTTTGTCTATCTCTTTTTTTGGGGGATATTGGGTTATGAAATTGGCAAGGGATTTGGCCATGGCGGAAAAACATTGTTACGGAAAACTTTTTTACTTTCTCTTATTCCTAACCTTCTTCTTATGATTTTAACCGTTTGCAAAATCATCCCGCATGAGTGGTTTGAACCGTTACTAACTCAGCCGTTTATTATTGCTTGTATCATTTTTACGATCATCCTTTACCCAGTTTGTATACTCGGGTATCGATGGGGAAGAAAAGCGTCGATATAAGCAAATTTTTTTACGTATATACATAGAATAACTATGTATATAGAAATAGAATGTATGGGGGTATTTCCATGGAAAAGGTAATTAATAAATCAGATTGGCTATTTTTATTGCTTTGTGCAATACTTGGTATTTTTGCAGAGGAATCATTTTTTCGCGGTGTTGAAATTGGGGTCTCATACCTAATATTTGTTGCCGTTTTTTATAGTGTGTTTTATTGGCGGTTTCGCCATTTTTCTTTTTCGCACCAGCGTTTTGGATGGTTAGTCTTAATATGTATCTGGCTTCTGGCACTTGGTTATTTTACACATCATACAATGTTCTTTTATGTTTTGAATATTTTGGTGATTCCTGTGTTAGCTATGTTCCACCTCTTATTAATTACTAGTTCGAACTATATGAAATGGAATAAACTTTCATTTATAATTTATGGATGTTTAAAATTAATAGAAGCGGTCAAATATAACTGGAATTTTGCTGCTTCGCTGCCGATAAATGCCAAAAAGGGGATGGAACATAGTAATGTAATGGTAATAAAAAAGGTCATCTTAGGTCTCATTCTTTCTATTCCAATTTTGGCAATAGTTTTGGCACTTTTAATGTCTGCAGACACAAAATTCAAGCAATTGGTGGAGGGATTTCCAGATTGGTTTCATCTATTAAGTGGGGAAATGATATCAAGAGTTGTGATTATTTTGATAATAACGGTTGTAATTTTTGGGATTCTCCAGGTTCTGCTTTTGAAACAAAAAAAGATCATAGATAACGAAACAAAAGAGTACCCTCTGCAAATCGATAGGATCGTTGCTTTAACTTTTTTGATTGTCTTGAACCTCGTCTATTTGTTATTTACCTTTGTACAATTTAAATATTTTTTTGGCGGTACATTGCAAGGAGATTTTACGTTTGCGCAGTATGCCCGAAAGGGTTTTTTTGAACTTTTGTTTGTTTCCGTTATTAATTTGTCTGTACTTACAGTGGTGTTAGCCTTTGTAAAGCAAGAAACTATCATTCTTAAACGTCTTATACAAATAATGTTATCTATGCTTGTGCTTTTAAGCGCTGTTATTCTCAGTTCTGCTTTTCTCCGCCTGGCAATGTATGAGGATGCCTATGGATTTACATTTACGAGAATTCTAGCCCATTCATTTATGATTTTGTTAGCCCTCATTTTTGCCTATACGTTCGTACAAATTTGGATAAACAAATTATCACTTAGTCATTTTCTGCTAATTAGT
>JAUZQA010000599.1 GCA_030705665.1 Bacillota bacterium | reverse complement strand
CTTTCTTTCTTAGTCATTTCGATTCCCCCTTATCAGTTGCTCCATTTCTGCCAGGAATACATCGATTCTTCGGTCGATTTCTTCATCATCATGATGGAGGATCGAAGCCAATCTTCCTATTCGAATTTGTTTCGCTTTTTCCTTTTGAAGCTTCTGGATTTGTTCTAGGTAAGGCTCTGTCTCGTCAACTCCTTCATTGACTTTTTTCTTAGTGAGCAGCATTTGGATATCAATCTTATTAATTGGGTCGAGATTTTTTGTGAAATGATTCTCATCTACTAAATACGATTCATCAATATCAAAATAGTCACTAAGTATTTTCAATCTTTCTTGCGGAATCGGTCTGCGTTTCTTAATCCAATCCGAAAATTGTTGAGGAGTAATATTTAACTCTCTACCGATTCCTGAATAAGACTGTTTATTGACCAATACAAGGTATTCTAAAGTGGTTTTAGCGTTTAGGATATTCTCAGCACTCATTCTTTTCACCTCTTCGACGTAATTTACGTCAATAATAGCAAAAAGGCATAAAATATGTCAATAGTAATTCCAGAGTAAACATAACGAATCCTGGGACTGACCAGATTCGAAGGTTCTGCGACTTCGCGCTCTTTCCAGAAACCGTTCCTATTATTTATCTCATAAGCGAATTTGATTAACACACCCAAATGATATTATGATCACTGAAATGACCAATCTTTGTTCAAAAATGCTTTCTGATGAGCTTATTTAAGGAAAAGATTAGGAGAATTATAATGAAGGGGCTTTTTTTAAAGGAATGGAAGTGTTTCTAAATGGAGTTTATGAAAGCTGTTCAAGTAAGCGCACCTGGTATCGAAATTCTACTTTAGCTGAAATCAAAATCGATCACGAACACCTCATCGGAGGGATCGGTTTCGTCCAGAATATAGAAATTCTCGATGTCACTCTCCAATTGATTACCCGAAGACTGGATGAGTAGGAAAATGGTTTGGTTCCTTACTTCCAAACTCAGGCGGCGTCCTGGGAACAGCTCTTTAGCCCGTTTATGTGCCTTAATGATGCGAATTTTGAGTTTTGATACATGTTCCTCCATGTTCTCCCACCTTCTCTTATTTCGGTTCTAGAAAGACCAAATCTTTCAACAATTACATCGGTGTATTTTAACCTCTTTTAAAAATAAGGTCATGGTTCATTATATTTAGACATGAAGCAAAACATTATGATAAGTTGGATGCCTTTAATTTTTTTTTGATGATTTAATAAACCTTTTCAAACTATGACTTTACAACTATTATTTATGATAAATCCATATTTTTTCGAATAACAGATTACGTTCCTCTTTAAAGGATAATGGAAGGTTAGTTTAAAACTCTCCAGATTCAAGCACCTTATGATTCTATTAAGAAAGTTATCTGCTTAGCAGGCTTCAATTCCATGTTAAATTCGTATTTTTGAGGTGGTGTTTTATGAAAGGTAAGATCGTTGGGTTTGGATCCATCATGCTATTTTTTGTTCTTGTTTTAATTTTGGTAAATTTGATTGGAACACCTTGGGGAAGGATACAAAATGCTCACAAAATGGAAGCCTATCTAATCGCAAAATATCATACCACGTTTATTGTCCATCATATGAGCTACAATCCAGAAGGATCCGGTTATTACGGAGATGCTTATCCAAAAAGTGACCCTTCCATCACGTTTACGGTCCAACAGTATCAATATGACAAAGCAGGCTTTGCCGATACGTATCCGGCAGCTTTTTGGAAATCTGACAAATCGAAACAGTTAAAAAGCAATTTGCAAGGTTTGTTTCCGAATTTGAGTATCAATAGCATTACGGTAGATACGACAACAGATGAATCATTTGGTCCTCATATTCCAACACATCGTTCGATTCATCTCGAACCCGGCCTGCAATGTCTTATGACTTTGCAATTTGAACAAAATTGGTTTGAACTGAATCCGGCGGAACAGAATAAAATTCTTGGAAACATAAAGGAATTTGCTTCTTACCTGCAATCCCATCATATGCCTGTTTTTGTCGAGTTTTTCTACCATACGGACGATCCTGAACAAAAATCTTGGAAAGCAATTTTCATTACCGAATCCGGTCAAATTGTTCAATAATAACAAATATCGATATTTTATTGGTTCATCTATTGGGATACCAAATTTAAAAAATACCTTAGTGAGTATCATTCAAATTTATCGATTCCCTTTCTTTGTCTTTTTACATCTCCGTGGGCATCGAGAATCATTATCAATTCCCTCAAACTCCAATTTTCCTACTATAAGGGCATTGAGCCACTGGATCAATTCCCTTGTGCTCTATTTTTTCTACTCGATGGGCATCGAGACGACCGATCGATGCCCCTTCCATCCCTTTTTTCTCTTATAGGGTAATTGAAAATCATTATCTATTCCCTCGTGTTCTATTTTTTCTACTTCAAGGACATTGAGACACTGTAGGAAAGCCCTGGAACTCCCATTTTTTCTACTCAACGTGGAATATTCACCACATCATCGTTCTTATGGAACCTCAAAAAAGCCAGTTACGAAATCGTAACCGGCCTCTTTTTGTGGTGTTATTTTCCTTTAGCCAAATTATTCCTCACTGATTCAAACTATCATGAAAAAAGCTTAATACTCTTTGGAAAGCATCCCTAGCTGCAACGACATTATAGGAGGCTCGTGTATCGTTAAAAAACGCATGTCCTGTTTGAGGATAAATTTGATAGTTAAAGGTCTTACCGTTTTGTTTCATCTGTGCTGCAAAAGCAGGAACATTGTCTGTAATACGTTTATCTTGATCCCCGTAAAAACCATATACCGGGCAATGAATATTCTGTAATTCGTCCTCAGATGGTGCGTTCCCATAAAAAATAGCCGCTCCTT
>JAUZQA010000598.1 GCA_030705665.1 Bacillota bacterium | reverse complement strand
CTCCTGCTTTACAGCCTTCGATGACCATTTCAACACTTGAGACTAAAAACATTGGTGAAATCAGTACTGGAAGTTTAAGCTGAGATGTAAGAGTTAAAGGTAATGCATTTGCCATGAAAACTCACCCTCTCGGAATACGGTTCTGACTCATAGATAATCCCATTTAACATTAAATTCTTCAGTATGATCGTAAACTCCTTCTTCCAATAAAGAGTCTAATATTGCAAATTAGCGCAATCTTCAAGATTGCGCCCGATCAATCCAAGACCTTATCAGTAAAATAAATCAAATTTTTTTGATGAATTATTGACAGAAGAAGACACTGGATATAATATCACTATATCAAGATTATTTGATGAAGGGAAAGAGGGTAAGAATGATGAAAGAAGAAATGGACTTAAACATTGATTTACAAGACGTTTCAATGGATCGATTGTTTGAACAATATGAACAAAAGTTTAAAGCCCTCGCCGACAAAAAAAGACTACAGATTATAAATCTTCTTACGAAAAATGGTACTATGTGTGTTTGTGAACTGGCTCCCTTGATCGATATGTCGCAATCAAAATTATCCTATCATTTGAAGATCTTATTAGACGCAAACCTTATAAAAAAGGAAACAAAGGGAACTTGGAGTTACTACGAGTTGAATCTGAACGAGTTAAACCACTTACTTTCACATGAACTTTGCTGCATATTCAAGTCGAATTGTCGTTAATTTTTTTTAGATATTAAATCAATTTTTTTTGATTAAATAGGAGGTACATAATATTGAAGGGTAAGCATGATTTGAGCGAAGGACCCATTGCATCTACTCTGATGAAATTGACCTTGCCGATTATTGCAACAAATTTTATATCTACAACCTACGGGCTTGTTGATATGATCTGGGTTGGGAAATTGGGAAGCAGTTCAGTTGCAGCTATTGGGACAGCCATCTTCTTCGTGAACTTGGCAGTTGCGTTGTTTACAATGGTTTCCATCGGTACTGGCGTAAAAGTTGCGCATAGTATTGGCGAGGGAAGAGAAGAACAAGCGAAGGTTTATATCCATAATGGGTTATTGATGTCTTTATTACTAGGCTTAATATATATGTTGTTTATTCTCCTGGCAAAAAATAATCTAATTGTTTTTTTTCAATTAGGCAGTGACGAAATAGAAAAAATGGCCTCTCAGTTTCTCACGATATCAGTCATTGGAACGCTCTTTTCTTTTTTTAATATCTTACTCAGTACCGTTTTCACTTCAATGGGAAACAGCGGAAAACCTTTTCTCGTACAAACGGTTGGCTTCCTTGTAAACTTGTTTCTTGACCCTTTACTCATTTTTGGATTGGGAAATTTTAAAGGATTAGGCGTATCAGGGGCGGCACTAGCCACGTTATCAGCAAATGTGATTGTATCCTGCTTGTTTATCGGGTATATGAAAAACCTGACTTTGTTCTCCAGACCGTTTACGTTCAATGTTGAACAAATGAAGGAAGTTCTTCGGATGGGATTACCGATCACGGTGCAGCGAGTTACCTTTACCGTAATTTCCATCATTATCGCTAAAATTATTGTCCAGTGGGGACCAAATGCTATTGCTGTTCAAAGAGTCGGGATTCAGATTGAGTCAATTTCTTATATGACAATTGGTGGTCTTCAAGGTGCCATTGCAGCTTTCATTGGCCAAAATTTCGGAGCCCACAAACAGGACAGAATTAAAAAGGGGTATCACAATGCCTTATTTATCACATCGATCTTTGGAATTTTGATTTCGCTTTTATTCATTCTATTTCCAAAGCCAATTTTTTCATTATTCTTGTCGGATGAAACCAGCCTTTTTCTAGGCAGTGACTATATGAGAATCATTGGGTATTCCCAATTATTTATGTGTTTGGAGCTTATGACGGTCGGTGCATTCAACGGAATAGGAAAAACCTATATTCCACCTATTTTTAGTATTATATTAACGGCATTGAGAATTCCAATGGCGATCATGCTGTCAGGTCCTTTTGGACTGAATGGAGTTTGGATGTCTATTGCATTAAGCAGTGTTTTTAAAGGAATCATTTTAGTTTTTTGGTTTATGAGGACACTAGGAAAAATGAATCAAATGATAACGGAATCTAGGTTAGAGGATGAACTGAAAGAAGGTACATGGTAATGGGTATGTTAAACCATGAATTATTAGAACTCGTGATGGATAATCATTTGCAAAAAGAGATTTGGCGAGGCAATTTTGGTTTGGAAAAAGAAAATAACCGAGTCGACGGGAATGGAAAACTGGCATTGACACCCCATCCAAAAGCTTTTGGCAATAAAATGGAGAATCCATATATTAAGACGGATTTTTCGGAAAGCCAACTTGAATTGATTACACCTGCATTCGAAACGATTGATGAGACGTATAAATTTTTAGAAACGCTCCATGATATTGTGACGCTTGAGTTACATGATGAATATCTATGGCCCAGCAGCAATCCACCTGCATTGCCTAATGACGAGGAAATCCCCATTGCTTTGATGAATAATCCAGAAGAAGATCATTATCGGCTCCAATTGGCCGAAAAATATGGCCGGAAAAGACAATTAATAAGCGGAATCCATTATAATTTTTCATTCAATGAGGAGTTTTTAAAAAGCTTATATAATGCTTTGAATGTCAATAAAAGCTTTAAGGATTTTAAAAACAGTATTTATTTGAAAGTAGCCCGTAACGTATTGAAATATCGTTGGTTGCTTATATATTTAACAGGGGCTAGCCCTGTCTTTGATAAAACCTATATCGAAAAATGTGTTCAATTGAGCGAACATATGGATGAAGAAAGCTATTTTTTTCCGAACATGAATTCTTTACGTAATAGTGTATGCGGCTACCGTAATGAAAAATTATTT